>JAQGHP010000137.1 GCA_028288775.1 Phycisphaerales bacterium
CGGATGACCGCACATATACTACGGCCATGTCCACCATAGCCGTCCAGCAAGCGGTCGAACGGGCCCACCGCCACCTGGCCGTGGGTCAGTTGGCGCAGGCGGAAGCCCTGTACCGGCAGGCACTGAACGCATCCCCGCGTCACCATGAGGCCCTGCATTATTTGGGCGTCGTCGCGTTGCGGGTGCGACAATTCGAGGCGGCGATCGGGCTGATGCGGCAGTCCATCGGCGAGGCACCAGGCATCGTTGTGTATCGCACCAATCTGGGTCTTGCCCTGGCCGAGGCCCGGCGGTTCGAGGACGCGATCGTATGCCAGCGGCAGGTCATCGCTCTGGCCCCGACCGCGCCCGGCGCGCACAGCAACCTGGGCGATAGTCTGGCCGCCCTCGGGCAAAGGGAAAGCGCAATCGAATGCTACCGCAAGGAATTGTCGCTCCACCCCGCGTCGGGCAAGGTCTGGAGCAACCTGGGCGTGGACCTGGGGGGCACCGGACGCATCCCCGAGGCGATCGCCTGCTACCGCCGGAGCATCGCATTGCTGCCGGGCATCAGCGCGATCCACAGCAAGCTGTTGATGCTTCTGCATTTTGACCCGCAGGCTGACGCGGCGTCGATCCGGGACGAGCACCGCCGCTGGGCCGACCGACACGCCGCGCCGCTCTCGAGTGAAATCCGCCCGCATCCCAACGACCGCGCCCCCGGCCGTCGGCTTCGCATCGGGTACGTCACTCCGGACTTCTGGCTGCACGTCGTCGGGCGCGCGATGCTTCCCGTCCTCGCGAACCACGACCACGGCCGTTTCGAAGTCTTCTGCTACTCCGCCGCAACCTTTCCCGACGCCATGACGCACCAACTCAAAAGCCATGCCGACGTGTGGCGGGAGACTGCGGACTTGAGCGACGCGCAACTGGCCGAGCAGATCCGTCAGGACCAGATCGACGTGCTCGTGGACCTCACGCTGCACATGGGCGGTAGCCGGATGCTTACTTTCGCACGCAAGCCCGCGCCCGTCCAAATAACGTACGTAGGTTACGCGGCCAGTACCGGTCTGCCGGCGATGGACTACCGGATTACGGACATTCATCTTGATCCGCCTGAAACGCCGTCGGACGGCCCCGAGCGGTTGCTGCGCCTGCCTCATTGCTATTGGGCGTACCGCCCTCCCACCCAGACGCCCGATGTCGGGCAGCTTCCCGCCCTCCGAAATGGGTATGTGACCTTCGGATCGTTCAATAATTTTCGGAAAATAAATCCCGGGGTGATCGACGTGTGGGCGCGCCTGTTACGCGAATTGCCCGGGTCGCGGCTGACGCTCCTGCTTCGAGGCGGGACGGCAAACGAGCACGTCTATCGCCTGTTCGAGCATCAGGGCGTTCCCCGGGAGCAAATCCGCCTGCTTCCTTTCCAGCCGCTGGACGCGTATTTCCAGCTCTATCAGGAGGTGGACATCAGCCTCGATCCCTTTCCATACAACGGGGGCATTACGAGTCTCGACTCGTTATGGATGGGCGTGCCGTTCGTAACACTTGCCGGCCGGCGCGCCGTCAGTCGGGCGGGCCTGTCGCTGCTCACGAACTTGGACTTGCCGGATTTGATCGCCCACTCCGCCGACGAATACGTCCAGAAAACGCTGGATTTGGCCCGTGACACTGGCCGCATGGATCACTACCGCCAATCATTGCGAGCACGCATGTTGGGCACCGCCTTGATGAACGAACAACAGTTCACCCGGGACTTGGAGGCTCTCTACTCGGAGGCTTGGGACCGTTGGCGAGAAGACCGAACATGAAATGAAGCCAGAACGGGGACACCGCTGCTTCCCCCCAAAGCAGCAGTGCCCCCTCCCGGTTTTCACGGCATCAGTGCGACGCCTTCTTGGCCCGCCCGACGACTTTGAACCCGCCGACCTTCGCCGACCCGTTGCTGAGCGTGTAGAGCCCCGCGGCGGATTCGCCTGGGGGGAGCTGGACGGCGTAGGTTACGCTGCGCCGCTTGCCGTGGTGGGATTGGTGCGATTTGATCACCTGGGCGGTGCCCTGCCAGCCGGCCGGGCCGGCGACGGAGATGTCCGCGACGTCCGAACTGGCAATCGGCTGATTGTCGGCAGACGTGTAGGTGACGGTGAACGGATAGAGCTTTCCGGGCTTGGACTTCGAGAGACTGGAAAGGTGCATGACGGGCAGCGGGTGAACGAGGGCAACCGAATTCACCAGGCCTGTGGGCGCGCCCAGTCCCGTCACCGAACCGCCGGGGGTTGTGCCGCTCGTGCCGGATCCGCTGTCAGTGCTTGTTGGGCCTGAAGTAGATCCGCCATCGGTAGTCGTGCCGCCCGTCGGTGAGCCACCCGATGCATCTGTGCCACCGCCGGGCGTGGTCCCGCCGCCGTTCGTCGGTCCGGCGACTACATCGAACTTTGCGACCAGCACGTCTCCGGTGAAATACCAATTCGGGTCGCTCCCGCCGGGTGCGGAGGCGTAAGTGGCCCCCGCCACGACCAGCCCGCCGTCGGGCGCGAAGGCTACGGTAGAGAAGACCGGATTGGGGGCGGCCGATCCGTCGAACGTCGCCGAGTCCACGAGATTTCCGCCCTGATCAAAGCGGCCATAGTAAACGGTCTGCGCGGTGCCGGGATCCTTTTGGGCGCCCGCCACTTCGAATCCGCCGTCCGATGTCCCGTGGACCGTGTAATTGCCATTGTTGAGGGCGCTGGTCAAAAGCGTCCCGTTATAGGCGAAGGTCGAGTCGAGGGAGCCGTCCGCGTTGTAGCGGGCGGCGGCCATCTGCCCCGAGTTGCCCATGCCGACGGCGACGATCTTGCCGTCCCCCTCGACCAACAGGCTGGTGATGTTCGCGCGGTCGGCGTGAATCCAGCTCGTGTCGGCGTCGTGGAACAGGGTCATCACGTGGCCCCCGTCGCCGAAGGTGGAATCGGCGGTGCCGTCGGCGTTCAGGCGGACGACGGTGAACGTCTGCGTCAGGCTGCTGCCGGAAAGGGAATTGTTCGTGTCGCCACCGATGACGATTTTCCCGTCGCTCGCGATGGCCAGCGCGGTTGCATCGTCCCTGTGGCTCAGGGTGCTGGTGCCAAAGCTGAGCGTGACCTGTCCGTGGGCCAGGCCGAAGGTGGTGTCTTCCGACCCGTCAACGTTGAAGCGTGCGGCGATGATGTCGCCCTGGTCGATTCCTGAATGCGTGGAAGTGCCGACGGCGACGATCTTGCCGTCTTGCTGCAGTGCGATGGCGGAGAAACCTGCACCGCCGGGCTCTGCTCCGGTGACGAAGTTTGCGAACGCGATGCCGCCAGTTCCAAAGGAGGTATCGAGCGACCCATCCGCATGGTAACGGGTTACGGAGGCTTCCGTTGCGAAAGCGTGCCACGTTCCGCCCGCAACATAAATGTCGCCCGTAGCATCGACAGCGATAACGCCGCCCCCGGAGTTGGGGGCGACGGTGAAGCCGCCAGTGCCAAAGGATTGGTCCAGTGTCCCGTCGGCATTGAGCCGCGCGAGTACGCCGGAATTCACGGAGTTGAACACGCCGCTGCCGGCGACGAGGGTTTTGCCGTTGCCCAAGGCATAGGTGCTGAAACCCTGGTCGGAGCTGTGCGAGAAGTCGAACGTCGCCGTGCCGCCTGCGCCGAAGTGCGCGTCGAGGGCGAGCGCACTAAAGAGCGTGCGGCTTTCGAGCGGCTCGGCATGAGCCACGGCCCGGGCGATGGCGGCCCGCCGGCGGGCTGCCGGGGCTGACGAAAGTAGGGCAAAATTCTGATGAAAAACGCTGCGGTTGAGACGGTCCACGTTGACCCCATTAAATGATGACCCTCGGATCAGAAATGGCGTGAGGATGAAGCCTGACGCCCCCGCGTACAAATGGTCGTTCAGCCCAGCTGCATTCCGCCCCACGCTCGCGCGGGAAGGTCTGCTGCCGGGTAAGTTGTTTTGACGAATGCGCCGCGCTTTTTCCGCCCGGGCCGCCGGTGGGCTGCGTATCCAATGACGATCGCGTCGGCCGCCAGCACGCTCGCCGTTATAGTCCAGGCGCGGACGTGGCCGGGGTCGGGTAGCGCCTCGTCGGGGTCGGCCGCGGGCGAGGCGCATTCGTTGTTGAACGCGCCCAGGCACTGCGCGAGCGAGTTGGCGAGGTTCAATCGC
>JAQGHP010000139.1 GCA_028288775.1 Phycisphaerales bacterium
GGCTGCGGTGCAAGGCGATCAGTTCGACGAGGTGCGCGCGATCGTTCTTGGCGACAAGTGAACCAGCCACTTCCCTGAAGGCCGCGGGTGCATCGGGGCGTGGGCGGTAGGCTTCGATCGGGTCGGCCACCTCGATCATGGCCTGCGTATATTGCCGCAGGAACGCGCCGCGGTCCTTTTCCTCGGCGCGGTCCCAGTTGGCTTTCAGGATTTGGGCACCGGCACGCTGCTGGCCTAAGAAAATCAGCGATTCACCGCGGTAATATTGCAAGAGTGGGTCGTCGCCCGAGAGCGGCGTGTACGCCTCGACCCACGCGGCGAGCGTCGCCCCGTCGCGCACACGGACGGCCGCGGCCGCTACGTTCGCGAATACCGCGGCCGGGTGTTTCGATTGCCGCAGGATGGGAATCAGCTCCGCCTTGCTCCCCGCCGGCAGCAGGCGGGCGAGGGCAATCATGTCGTCCGAATCATCCGGTGCATCCGCAATCGCCTTGCGATAGACCGCGATGGCCGCCTCATTTTGCTTCAGGCCGGCCAGCGCATCGCCCAGATGGCGGTACCCGAGGGCCTCGCCCCCCACTTCGGCCAGGTATTTCTCCGCGACGTCCCGCGCCTCCGCATGCCGCCCAAGGCGATTGAGCGCGAGCGCGCGGAGGTTATCGACCGCCGGCATCCCTGGCCGCAGCACCTCCGCTTTGTCCAGGTCACTCAGCGCCAGGTCGTACTTGCTCTGTCGGATGTGTACCGTGGCCCAGCGCACGTGCCGCTGGGCATCCGTGAAGGGAGGGAGCGCGACGAGGTCGAGTGTCTTCATCGCCGCCTCGGCCTGGGGGATTTCGTCTGCGATGAGGTGTTGCGTGGCTTTGTCCAGCGTGGCCACTGCGGATGGCACGTTGGCCACGTAGCCGGAGTTAAGGGCCATCGCGGTGTTTTCGGTCGTACGGATTCCGTTTTCGAGGATTTCCCGGTCGTAAATTCGCCACCCGCCCGCCCGGCGGACAAGCCAATAGCGCACCTTTTCCGATTCCCCCTGCAGCCGCCATTCGCGCAGGTAGACCACCGCGCCGCGGTGGGAATCATCCAGGAACCGGACCTCTTTGACATCGTATCGCGACCAGCTCGTGAGCGGCTGCTGGCGCACGCCGGTATTGGTGAAACCGATGGCGAAGGAATCCACGTACTTGCGGCCGGACGTCGCCGTCAGCGACGGGTCGTACCGGCGTACCTCCTCGAGCATCGCCTCGAAGTCGTAGCAGTCGGCCATTCCCTTCGCGTCATGCCGCGTGCGGGCTGCTTCGAGACGGTCGAACGTGGTGCGAAAGGAGCGGAGTTCGGCCGGGCTGACCGATGTCGGGCCGAGGCCGTCGAAGGCGGCGGCGGTTTCCTGGTGCTTTTCTTCGAGGCTCTGGACCAGCTCCGGCGGAAGTTGGTGCTGGCGATAATTCCATGCCGCCAATCCGCCCAGACCTGCCATAAGTGCAACGATCGCGATCGCCACACCCACGATCCGCCATCGCCGTGGCGCGGGCGGCGGCGGGTAGGGAACCCCGTACGCAGGCAGCACACGGCGGGGAGGCAACGGTGGCGGGAGCGGCGGGGGGACGGGCATGGGGCGAATTATGCCAGCCCCCCGCGGCATCTCAACCGGAAACTGCAATGGAATTTCTCCGCCCCATGCTGACAATGGCCCCGCCGCGACAACGCGGCGATGAACCACGGGACTCCAGCGAAAGGGATTGGACGTGCAGGGTTCCTTTTTCCGAGTGGACGGGGCGGACATCGAGACGGGCGAAGAGACCTACCTGGTCTTGCAGGCGCAGACCCCGCAGCACGCCGAGCAGATCGCGCGGGGCCAGGGCCTGTTGATCTCCGCCGTCCGCGCCGCCACGCCCGCCGACTGGGGCGCGCCGCCCGCGCCGGCACCGTTGCTGCCCGTTCCCGTTTACGCGGCGGTTCCCGAGACGATCGTCTTCGAATCCGTCGATTCGCGCGAAGGCAAGGTGACCGAGCCGGCACGACCGCGCCAGCCCTCGCCCTGGTCGCAGCTGGAAGAATCGAGTCTGCACGGCGAGGCGGTCGCGCTAACCCAGAACGATTTGGACCGTTACCGCGAACCGGCATCAAGCACGCCGACGGCGGATGAATTGTTTGAAGTGGCCCCCGAACCCGCGCCGCCGGCCCGGCCCCGGTCCGTCTTTTCCGATGACGAGCTGTTGATCGGCAGCGAACGCGAAGCGCATCCGCAAAACCACACAGCCCATGCGGCGCTGGAAACCAAGTCCCCGCCCGAGCGTCCGCCGGTGGCCCAATTGCTCAACGGCAATGAAGAAATTCCTGCGAAGGTCGCCGCGCTCGTGGTGGTGGACGATGCATCAGAGCCGCCAAAGCTAAAGAGCGCAGCGGACGAAACGACGGACCCCTTGACGCGGGGAGTGCCGGTGGTCGAACGAGTTCAAGCACCCCCTGCGCCGCGTGCCACGCCGACGAAATCGGCCGCGGTCTCCGATGAAATTCCCCGTGCGGCTGCCCCTCCAGCCCCGACGCGTCCCGCATCGAAGTCGCCCCCTGCGACCAAGCCGTCCGGGGGAGCACCCGCGCCGCAGACCGCGCGGAAGTCCGCCGTCTCGGCTCCATCCGCAGCGGTGGCCAAAGCCGCTGCCCCTGTTGCGAAGAAAGCCGCGCCCCCGGCCCGCCCGTCCGCGACGAGTCCATCGCCCGTCGCGCCGCCCGTCGCCGTTGCGGAGCCCAAGCGTCCGCCAAAAGTTCCCGCGCCGGCTGCCAAGGCCGCCGTGCCTGCGCCACCTCCTCTCCCGCCCGCAGCGCCTCCGGAGCCCGCCGCGCCGCCACGCGTTGCGGAACCGGCAGTCGTTTCGGAAGCGGCGTTGCCGGCGTTCCCCGTGGCCGTAGCCGAACCGGGCGCGGGTTCGGGGATGGAGCAGGTGGTCACAAAGCTGGCATTGGATCAGACGGCGCACGAGGTGGAGCATTCGGTCGGGAGCGCGCTGGAGAGTCTTGCGGGGATGGAGATGTCGGCGGGATACGCGTCCGCCGGGGCGCATTCCGCGGAGTATTCGAGCGAGTCCTTTGAGGCCGATGCGCCGCTGCCCGCGGCGAGCGCATTGGCGTCGGCCCCTGTCGCCCAGCCCGCGTCAACACCCGCTGAAGAGGTGCCGACGGCCTGGGTTGCCGCGCCTTCCGCATCTGCCGTTGTCCCCGCCCGCATCAAGGCACCCGCCGCGTCGGGCGGGATTTCATTGGTAACGGTGTTGGTCTGCCCGATTGCGTTCATATTGTTCGCCGGTGGTGCGGGCCTTCTCACATACACCCTGCTGCACAACGTGGACGCCGGCGACAACGACATGCTGAAGCTCGACCTTCGCCTGCAATCGCTCACCTATTGCCTGCTCGGCGGCGTATCGCTCATCGCCGGCCTGCTCGGCTTCGTCGCCGCCGGCATCGCGTACCTCGCCGGGGCCGTGCGGCGGATCGAAGGACGATAGAGGAGCGGGGTCCGACCGGCCCGGCTCTGACCGGGGATGCTTCGACACGCCTTTCAGCCGACGCCAATCGGGCCTTCTTACGCAGCGCGGGTCTTCCGGTGGCATATCAGTTTGGAAAGACGGGTGCCACAGGTCGCGGTACT
>JAQGHP010000232.1 GCA_028288775.1 Phycisphaerales bacterium
CCCTTCAACTTTGGAAACTATGAACCTTCCGGCCCCCACCCCAGCCCTCCCCCGGAGTACCGGAGGAGGGAGAAAGGACCGTGCCGAAACCTTTGCGCGCCAGACCTAGGCCGCTGGCTTGAGCAACTCTTGCGGCTTGCCTTGCCCGCCGTCGCGCTTGGCGGGCATGGGGATGACCTCTACATCGCCGAGGCGCTTCAATTGTTCTTTCACCTGCTCGGCGGGGGCAACTACCACAATCGTCATTTGACCGTCGTGGATGTATTTGTTGGCGATTTCTTTTACCTGCTCGTTGGTCACCGCGGCGATCTTCGCCGGGTAGTTGTCGAAGTAATCTATGGGGTAATTGTTGAGGATGCCGTCAACGCGGTAGCCGGCTTGTTGCTGGATGGTTTGCATGCCCATCAGCATCGCACCGGCGACTCGCGTTTTGGCCATGGCCATTTCTTCGGGGGTCACGTCCGTCGTGCGGAGGTCGTTGAAGACCTTGAAGATGGCCTCGACGGCGTCGGCGGTGGATTCGACTGCCGTGTCGGTGGTGGCGCTGAAGGTGCCGCCGTGGCGGGCGGGTTGGAAGGTGCCGGAGACGCCGTAGCAGAGGCCCTTTTCGGCGCGGACGTACCGCATGAGGCGCGAGTCGATGCCGCCGCCGCTGAGGACCTGGCCGGCTACGGAGCCGGCGAACTTTTCATCGGCGCGGATGTCGTAGGCGGGGATGGCCATGCGGACGGTGGCCTGGCGGCCGCTGGGGCGGTCCACCACGATGATGTGGAGCTTGGCGGGCGTGTTGCCGGCCAGGTGCAATTCGGGCGCGGGCGCGCCCTTTTCGCTCCAGCCTTCAAGCAGGGATTTGGCGAGCTGCTCGCCTTGTTCAACGGTCACGTCGCCGCTGAAGACGAGGACCGCACCTTCGCGGGTGAAGTTGCGGGCGTAGGCCTGCTTCACTTCGTCGAGCGTGATCGACTCGACTGTCGCGGGCGTGGCAACGCGGCCCAGGGGCGAGTCGCCCCAAACCGCCGCGGCAAGGTCGTTGCCGGCCACGGCTGACGGGTTTTCCTGCGAGAGACGCAGCTCGTTGACGCTCTGTTCCTTGAGCTTAGTGAACTCGGCTTCCGGGAACGTGGGCGAGCGGAAAATCTGTTTGGAGCGTTCGAGCGCGTGGCCCAGTTCGGGCGTGGCGCAGGAGCCGGCGAGGCGGGTGTTGTCGCCGCCGTCGCCTACTTCGATCGAGATGCCGTGGGATTCGAGGTCCTGCGCGAGGGCGTCGTAGCTCATGTCTCCCGCGCCCCGGCGGAGCATCGCGTCGCTGAGGCCCGAGAGGCCTTCCTTGCCCTTGGGGTCTTCGTAGTCGCCGTGACGGGTGGTCAGGCTCCAGCTCACCAGCGGCAGGCGGGCGTCGGGCATAACGATCACCCGCACGCCGTCCACCATCGATTCCGTGCCCTTCGCGAAATGGGCTTTGGTGGTCAGTTGCGGGACGGGCGCGGTCGCCGGCCAGTCGGCGGGGAACGCGATGGGCCGCGGCGTCACGGGCTTGCTGGCGGGCACGACGGGCACGTCCATCGCGGCCTGCGTGGCCGCGGCGATGCGCGTGTCCTTGCCGAGCGGATCGGGCTTCACGCGGATCGTCGTGGAACGGTTGGGCTGGAGATATTTGGCCGCGACGCGCTGAATGTCCGCGGGAGTGACGGCTTCCATGCGGGCCAGCTCGGTATTGACGCGGGAGGGGTCGCCGGTGAGCAGCGCCTCGCCGCCGAGTTGGGCGGAGATGCTCGTAGCAGTCTCTCTGCCGCGGACGAGCGCGACGCGCTCGAGCGTCTTGACCTTCTCAAGCTCCTCGGCCGTGACGCCTTTGGCGGCAACATCCGCCACCGCGTCAAGGAGCGTCTTCTCGACCGCGGCGGGGTCTTTGCCCTGCATCACCATCGCGCCGACCATAAAGAGGCCGCCGTCTTCCAGCCGCATTTCACCGGCCAACACCTGCACCGCCTTCGGGCTTGTGCCGCTGACGAGCAATTTCTGCAGGCGGCTGGAGCGGCCGTCGCCCAGGATGTCGCCAAGAAGGCCCAGGGCGTCGTGGTCTTCACTGCGGTAGGCGGGAATCTGGTAACCGATGCGGATCGCCGGGAGCGGCGCGCGGTAGGCGACGTCGATGTGCCGGGGCTCGGCCTGCTCGGGCTCCTTGGGAATCTCGCGCGGGACTTCGGGGCCGCGGGGGATCCAGGCGAAGTAGCGGTGAACGAGTTGCTTGGTCGCCGCGGGGTCGATGTCTCCCGCGACGATCATCACGGCGTTGTTGGGCAGGTAGTAGGTGTTGAAGAAATCCTGGAGCTCGTTGACGCGCGAGGCGCGGAGCTGGTCCATGTTGCCGATGGGCGTCCAGCGGTAGCTGTGGGTGGTGAAGGCGGCCTTCTGGAAGTCCTCGAACAACCGGCCGTAGGGCTGGTTCATGTAGCGCATCCGCCATTCCTCGGCGACGACTTTCCGCTCGGTGGCGAAGATGTCATCTGACACCTTCAAGCTGGCCATGCGGTCGGCCTCGAGATAGAGCGCGGTTACGAGTGCGCTGGCGGGGAGCGTTTCGTGGTAGACGGTCTGGTCGTAGCTGGTGTAGGCGTTGACCATGCCGCCGACCGCGCCCAGCACGCGCATGTGCTCCTGCGGCTTCACGTGGGCGGAGCCGCGGAACATCATGTGCTCGAACATGTGGGCGAAGCCCTGGCGGTCGGGACGCTCATCACGGCTGCCGACGTGATAAAAAATCTGCAGCTCAACGACCGGCGCCTGATGCAGCGGCGCGTAGATAACGCGCAGGCCATTGGGAAGTGTTTCTTCGGTGTAGTCGATCTTCCCGGAATCCGCGGCCCGCGCCGGTGCAGGCAAGGCGGCCGCGAGTAGGAGAATGAGCAGTGCGGGGAGTAGTGCAAGCGGCCGAAGCGGAATGCGTTGGTTCACGGGCGGGGCTCCAAAAGTTTTTTCAAGCGGATCGGGCACCGCGCCCGGGATGCGGGAAGACGGCCGTATGGTAGCCGCGAGCGGCCCCGGCGTCATGCGGCCTCGGCCGCGGAATAACTTACATAGAGGACGGATGAAGTGCGCGGGCCTAACGACCTTTATTGCAAAGACGGATTACCACAGAGAAACGGATACACGGAGAGGTCTGCGGCCCGGGACGCATGTTGCGCTGGCTGCATCGATGAAGTGGTGTCCGTGGATTTTCAGAGCCGGGGCGTGCCGACCCGGTCGGGCCGCACGCCCGTTCTGGTCCCCTCTCCCTCGTACTCGGGGGAGAGGGATAGGGTGAGGGGCGGAACGTCGAAGTGCGCGTTGATGCCCAACGTGCACTCTCACGCTCGGCCCCTCACCCCTGCCCTCTCCCCGAGTACCAGGGAGAGGGAGCAATTCGGAGCTTCGCTCCGACCGGGCCGACACGGCCCGGCTCTGAAGTCGCCCGAAAAATTAGGCCCGCCGGTCTAACGGGATTCCGATATGCTTCGGCTCTTCGACGCGTTGGCCTGAGGCCCACGGGGTAGACAGCGCACGCGGCACGGAAGCCGGAGCCCATCGGGGATGCGGCGGCGACGAACGGTCCTTTTCTCACTGGGGCAAGGCCGAAGGAAATCACCGGCCGTGGTTGCCGGTTTCGGGGGCGGCGGGGCTGTTTAACTCTCTGAGAAATGCTTCAAACGCTTCGATGTCCGGATCCCGCTCGGTTTCGATGGTGGGGATCACCACGTCGCCTTCCGGCTGCGCGTGCGCCGCGTGATGGCCGTTTTGCGAAGGGGCGGAATGGGGATCGTGCGGGGCGGCGTCTGCCGCCTTGGGGGCACTATCCAGAGGTTCGGGCTCGGCGTGTTCGTCGTCGGAAGTGTGTGCGTGACGTGCGGCAAGGACGTCGCCGACCGTGACCACGTCGTCTTCGGAACTGGGAACCGCGATCGTGAGCTCGGCGAACTCTGCCGTGATCTCGGGGATCTCAAAGTCGAGTTCTGCGGATGCGTCCCCTTCGATTGGGGCGCCCTCGGCGACGGGCTGCGTGCTGTCGATTGGTTCAAGTTCTATTTCTTCGACGTCTGTGGCTTCCTCCGCGGCTTCGGGCGTTGCGTGCGCCTCGACAGGAATTGCGGCGTCGAGGTCCTTGTCGAGAGTTGTTTCTTCCGCGAAATTCGTGGGTGATTCGGCGAGGGGTGTTGTCGTGGAATCAGCCGCGACTGCGCTGGCGAGGGGATCGGCGACGTCTCCCCCGCCGTCCGATGTGACATATTCCGCAAGCTCTTTGTCCATCCAATCGAGCGATTCCAAATTCTCCTCCGCGTTCTCCGGGGCGGCTTCCGGTGCGCGGGCAGGCTCTTCGGGAATTTCCGTGGGAGCCGCGGCCAGATCCTCTTCAATGGCGGCGGCGAATGCATCGTCCCCCAAGGTGTTCAAAGGCTCACCCGCGGTCGCCGGGGCGGATGGGGATTCGAGTCCTTCCAGATCGAGCGGCGCAAGATCGTCTTCCGCGAAGGCCGGCTCCGGGTCATGAGGGGAGGATTGCCCCTGGCTCTGAAGCTCGGGCTCGAAGAGCGGAGGTACACCCGCCGGGAGGGGAGCGAGATCGTCCTCGGAAAAAGCAGGCAGCGCGGGGGCCTCCGTGGGCGAAGCTGCTTCGGCTTCGGCGGCAAATCCTGCGTGAGGTGTGGGGGCGTCTTCGGGGGCATCCACTCCCGCTTCGGGTGCAAGCGCATCGTGTTCGGGGAGGGCCGAAGCGGTCTCAGGCGCGGTCTCGGATTCGGGATCGAGCGCTTCCATCGCGGGCGGATACCCGGCCTCGGCGGCGAGGGCTTCCTCCGCCTGCTC
>JAQGHP010000302.1 GCA_028288775.1 Phycisphaerales bacterium
CGGCGGGGTGACGGGAACAAGCTGGGCGTGAAGCAGCGCGGCGCCGGCGGCCAAAACCAGCGCGGGGGCTACGATGCGAGCCCGCCTTTTGAGACTTGATTTCATGTACCGATCCTCACAAATTCACACCAGGCGGCCGGCGAGATTCTTTCCGGCCGCGACCCATTCCGCCCCAACTTCAATTCCCGACTTTTTCAGGCGAACCCTATGCGCGCTTCACGCCCGTAAACACCTTCCGACCACGCGCCCGCATTAGCCGATCCCCATCAGGGGGGGCCAAACCCGTCCGGGGCGAATCCGGAGTCCGGCGGCGCCGCCCCAGAGTCCTTCCGTCCGGGGCCGCCAGGCTTTGCATCCGTCGCGGCAAGTTTTTGATCGGACGACGAGCCGGGGGCGTCAGATGCCGGCGCGCCGCCCTGGTTCGCCGCCGGTGCGCCGCGTTCTGGCGAACTGTCGCGCCCTTCGCGCGACCGGAAATCGCGCGGCCCGGAGGAATCGCCCTCCCGCGAGCCGCGTCCGCCACGGTCGCGGCCGGAGCCGCCCGTGTCGCCCGCCGTGGCGGCAGGCCACGCACCCGGGCGCGGCGAGGACGAAGGGGGAAGCGAAGCGGGCGGCGGCGTCGCTCCGTCGAGCGACTGCCCGATGCCGATTCGTAGCGGCTTGCCGCCGGTGGCGTACTCGATGCCGTCGAGCGACATGGCGCTGATCTGCCCGCGGGCGATTCCTTCGCCGGCGTGGACGCGAAGCGTTTGGTGGGCGAAGTTATCTTCTATGAACGCGATGTACTCGCCGTCTTCAAGCGTGACGCCCTTGAGCGAAAGACTGGCCTCGGGGCTCGAAGACCCGAAGCGGCCCGGCCCGCCCGGTTGCGTCGCGGCAATGGCACGCAGGCGTTCGGCTTCCGCCCGCTCGGCGGCGGTGCGCTCGGTCCAACTCGCGGACCGACCGCGGTCGCGCGAGAACATCGTGCGCGTCAACACGATCTTGTACGCCTCGGATACCGGCGCGGGCGTCGGCACCGTACCGCCCGGGGCCGCGGCCGGGGCCGGGTGGGGATCTTTCGCCACGGCGGCAAAGGACACCACTCCGGTCAGCGCCAACGCGGGGACCAGGCACTTCACCACGGTTTTCGATGACCGGCGGTTCATAACGGGTCTCCTTTGGAATCCGAGGCGCCGGCGGCGCGGGGCTGATCGGATTTAACGGTCTTTTCCGCCTCGGGGTTCAGGCACAGCGCCGAAAGCGTGAGCTGTAATTGCAGATCGTCAACGCCTTCCTTCTGTGGGCTCAGTTGCACCTCGTCCACGCGCATCGGCGCGGGCGCGGTTTCAATGTCCCACAGCAGCTTCGCCACCGCGGCTTGCGACCCTGACCCCGTCAGGTGGAAACTCATGGCGATAAAATTGCGCTCGGCGGTGTTGCGCTCCTGCTTGACGGAAAGTTTGTTCAGCCCACATTCCTGCGACCAGTCGCGGAGTGCGTGCTGGACCTGGCTGTCGGCTTCGGACGGGTCGGATTTGAGGCCGCCCGCTCGCATCTTCGCCCAAACGTCCCGCAACTGCCGCTGCTTCTTGAAGAGTATCTTGGCATCCTGCAGCTTATTCTCCGTATCCTTTTGCTGCTCGGCGATGAGGGCCCGACGGTCGAAGTACGGCGTGACCAGGAAATACCAGAATGCGCCCAGCGCGATCAGGGCGCCCACGCCGATCCCCAGGTTTTGTTCGCGTTTGGTGAATACCACGGCTACTCCGGGGAATACTTAAAGGTGATGGAGAACGACACTTCGCTCCCGGCGCGGCTCGCGCCGCCGGCGTACGAATTCTTCACTTCCGAGAAGCGTTTGTTGATTTTGATCCGGTCGGAGAGCGACACCACGTCCTTGTTGTTCGCCGATTTCCCGGAAAGGACGCCCGACCATTCCGCCTTGGGCAGCACCGACGCCTTCCCGCCGGCGGGCGGGGGCTTGATGATCTCATGGAGAGTGAAATTCGTGATGTAGGTCTGGCCGTCATCGGGGGTGAGGAGGGCCAGCTCGAGGTCGCGGAAGCATGCGAGGAACTGCGGCTTGCCGGCGTGCCACGCCTGGGCATAGGCAATGGTATCCACCTCGGCGTGCGCGTCCTTGATCCGCGTCTCCTGGCCGCGGAGGTCCGCCTGGCTGGCGGCCAGCTTCTTTTCCTTGCCTTGCAGATCGATGTAGGCACCGGCGATGCCCAGCAGCACCACCACACCGGCCGCGATCGCCAGGACCACTTCTTGCTTCACCCGCGGCTGTTTGGGGGGCGCGAGGCGGGAATGCAGGAAATCCACGGCGGGGGCTTCCTGCGAAAGTCCGGCCAAGGCCAGCGAAGCCGCCGCGGCATAGCCGCTGCGGCCAGCGGGCAACTCGCCCGCGCCCAGCGTCCGAAACTCGCCGCGCTTCACCGTCACGCCAAGCGCCTCCCCCACCGCCTTTTGCACGGATGGATCGACCCCAACGTCGTCCCACAGAAAAACGTCGCCGCGGGAATTGCCGTTGAGGGACGAGCCGTTGGAACCGCCAGTTCCGTTGCTAGGCAACTGCATCACGGCCCGGCGGGCCTCGCCGGCCAGCACCGTGCCGGTGGACGATGACACGCCCAGGTGCCGCAGCGCCGAGGTTCCCCCGTCATGGCGTGCCGTGAATTCAACTGCGGAACTGGTGAACGAGAGCACGAGCGCGTTCTTCGCCACGGGCATCGTAACCGACGCCAGTGCCGAGGCCGTCGGAAGGACAGCCGAAAGGTTGAGATGGGCCGCCTCGGCGATCGTTCGCGCCTGGTCCACGTGCCGGCGGGGCGTCGCCATGAGCAACACCGACCGCACTTCGCCGGTGCGCAGTTCCCCGGCGTAGTCGTAGACGAGGTCCTTGAGCTCCGGGGAAAAGTCGGCTTCGGCTTGCAGCCGCAACATCTCCGCGGCCATCGCCGCGCCAATGGGAGGGACTTCCTTTATCTTGCTGAGAACCCACCTGGCGGGAATGCCGAAGACCGCGGCCTTCGCGGAGAAACCCTCGCGCTTGAGGAACTCTCCGAGCGCGGCGCCCAGGGCCTCGGGCTGCTGCAGGCCCGCGCTCTCGGGATAGACGAATTCCGCGGCGTGCGTCACCTGGTTGCGGTCCTCGACCCTCGAGACCTCCGCGGCGAGAATCGACCGCTCGCCGATCGCCAGCCCGAGAAATTTGTTTGCTCGAAACTTCATTTTCGATTCGTTCCCGTTTTGCCCGGGCCCCGTTTGCCCGATCCCTGCCGCCATCCGAGCTGCGTACTTTACTATGGAATTCCGTTCACCGCGCCCGTCCCGTACCCGCTGACGGCGGGGAGGGGCTTGCCGTTGCGCAGCGCGTCGCGAATGTCCGGCGAGAGCGGCCATCCCGCGGACGTGAGGTCCTTGCGAAAGATGACGACCGGCGGGCTGCTGCGGCCGTCGAGCACGATCCGCACGCGCTTGAACGCACGACCGTCGCCGGTCACTGCGACGATGTCCGCGGAGTAGAAGTACGAACGCCCGGTGATCCGCGCTCCGATGCCGCCGGCCTTGGCCGGCGTAACCGCCGTCGCGACCCACGCGATGCCGGTATTGCTTGTTGTCGTGCTCGAGCTTGAGGAGCTGGCCGAGCTCGTGCCGGTGGCGCGGGCGGCGACGATTGCGTCCGCGTCGCTCTGCGTGAGACCGGGGAGGCACATGAGCACCTGCGAGGACGCCGTATTCACGTTCACGAGCCCCGTAAGCGTCTTGGCCGTTGACGTGGTGAGAGAATCAGCCGCCATTTGAAACTCGGCGGGGGTGAGGGCGACTTTGGCTGCGAAATCGAACACGCTCTTGTATGGTCCGCGCTCGCCGGCCAAATCCGCCACTTGCTGGGCCCGCTGCTGCGCGAATCCGTCCTTCACGAGCGCGGCAAGGAGCGGCCCGGTGTCGGGGGGAGGGCCGCCTGGAGGACTGCCCGGCGGATTGATATTGACGCGGGGGTTGCCATTGGCGTCGGTATTGGGCTCCTTGCCCCAGACCGTGATGAACGGCGCGATGCCCCGTGAGGAATCCGCGCCCCCGTTAAACCCCATCGAAGTGCCGGACGAGGCCTCCTCGGCTTCCAGGACGCCATTGTGATTGACGTCCTGGCCCCACATGATCTCGTCCGTCACGCCCTTGACCAGGTAGAGTTCCTCGACGCTTTCCATCGCCGAGTTCTTGGCGGCGTATGGCCGCTGGAGCGCGTTGTAATAATCGCTCTCCGCGCCCTGGCCGGTCACGTTCGAATCGGCGTCGCGCCAATCCACGATGCCATCCGCGACTTCCTGCGTCATGCCGGGCAGCAGCGCCAGCTCGGCATCGCCGGCGACGCCCAGGTTCAATTTTGACGACTCATCCGTGATGCCGAAGGCGTAGGTGCTGTCATCCGTGGGGAAGGGCTGGAGAATCCAGAAGTAGCCGGTCCCGAGCTGCACCTGCTCGGCGGGGGTGGCGAGGACGGTGACGGCGTCGCCCTTGCAGGCATCAACGGCCGACATCACGTACTGCTCCGCGCCCAGCTCGATGGTGGACACCTGGTGCGCCGCCACGCGGTTTGCCGCGGCGGTCGTTTCTACCCGCATCGACCGGGCGAAGAGCAGGACCAGCGCGCCCAGGATCAGCGTGACCCACATCGCGGTGACGAAGATAATCCCGCGCTGGCCGCGCGGGCGTCGTGCCCGAGGTGATCGCGCGTTCATGTAGGGTGGGCGTACCCGCCCACCATCGGGCGCGCCGGAGTAAACGGTGGGCGAGTACGCCCAACCTACATGGGTCCCCCGTACAGAGGAGTTTTCGAATCTCTCGTCGCGTGGGCGGGCCGCCCATGCGCCTGCCGTTATCGCGGAAAACACGGGCGGGCCGCCCGTGCCGCGGGAATTGCGCGCGCTCCGGGTTGAACCGATTTCGCGGGAGATCATTTCCATCAGTTGCCTCCCGTGGTCGAGGTTCCGCTGGTGGAGGTGGAGGCCGCGTCGGGGGACAATCCGGTACAGGGGAAGGGGAAGATGCGAATCGTCTGCGCAACAATGGGCTTGCCGTCGCCGTCGAGTTCGAGGGTGTCGAGCGAGAGCGTCACTTCGATTGCCGCGGGGAGCGTGTTGTTTAGCTGGGTGGAGTCCCAGGAGTCCTGCCAGGCGGTGCCGTCGAAGTACCGGAGGTTAAAGCCGAGCACGTGGCGGCAGAGGATTTCTTCGTCGGGGTTTTCCTGCACTGGGGCGAGCGCGTTGTTCAGCGTCCGCCGGACCAGCACGTAATCGGAGCTGCCTTGCGGCTGATAGACCGTGAGCTCCATCTGCTTGATCTCCCCGTTCGCGCCTTCGGGGTGAAAAGGGGAAGCGGTGGTGGTGTAGAAAATAAGGTCGTCGGCGTCGTAACCGCGGTTGTCCTGGGAATCGGTGCCGACGAACGAGCCCGCGAACTGCCCACGCGGCGGGAGGGCGCATTGCAGGTCGTCGCGAATGATCTCCATCGCAATTTCCTGGGTGCGGGACGGCCCGATCGCGCGCTCCGCCGACTGGCGAATTTTGAAGGCGGAGGCTAGTTCGGCGGCCATCGTCGCGGCAAGGGTCGCGGCGATGGTCAACGAGACGAGCAGTTCCAGCAAGGTAAACGCCGGCCGCCGACTGCGCCCGAGAGAGAACGCTCCGCGTCGAACGGGAAAACCGCGAGCGGTCGCGTCGCGAAGGGGCCGGCAACCAGCCGTGAGCGGGGAGCGTTCAAACATTATGAACCTCCCGTTGACGTACCCGTCGTGCCGGAAGTCGAACTGGCATTGGCGCTCTGGTATACGAGGGTGGAAACGGTCACTGAGCGCGGGCCGTCGGGGGCCTGCCACGTTACGTGAATATCGAGTTCTTGCACGACATTTGCGGCACCGACGCCCTGCCCCGTTCCCCACGAGTTCAGCTCGCCGGTCCATTGGTAGGTGAAGTTGCCGACGGCAAGACCGCCGGAAAGCGAGCCGGATTGCCAGGTGTTGGTGGCGACGAGTTCGTTAAGCTTGGATTCCGCGAGACTGCCGGCTTCGGTGCGTCGCCGGGCGATGTCAGCCGCTGCGCCCGCGAGCGACATCCCCTTCATGATGACCGGGAGAGTAAGGGCGACCAGGAAGCTCGCCGCCAACACTTCAACGAGCGTAAATCCCCCCCGCCGACCGCGGCGAGCGGAGACATACGATTTTCGCGGGAGGTTGGGAAGGGGCGCGTTCATGAGGTGCGTTACGCTCGCAGCTTCGTTCACCGGGAGACGCCCGCCGTCAGCGTCGTCATCGACTGTTCCAACTGGCGTTCGTCATCACTGAGCACGTGAAACGGTTCGGTAGCCGTCAGAGTACCGGCCTCGATAACCTTGCCGCTCTGGTCCGAAAAGGCGATCGACGCCGGGTCTGATCGGCCGCTCGGATGGAATTCGACGTACATGCCATCCGCCTGTTGCACGAGCGAGCATTTGAACGAGATTCCTTCGGGGACGGAGATGACCTGGCCCATTTCCTCGCCGACGACGTCGAAGGTCGCCGAATTGGTTCCCAGCGGCTGGCCGGGCACTGCGTTCTGGCTCTGGAGCATGTTCTGAAACGCGGGGCCCGTCTGCATCGTAAGCCGGATTTCGCGCTTGGCCGGGTCGAAGTTCATCCGGTATGAGACGCCGCGGGCGACGGCCTGCGTGTGCGCCCACCTCGCCCGTAAAATGACTTCCTCGGCAGTGTCCCCGAGCTGCCTTCCGCGACTGAAATTGTTCAGCATCGGCGTCGCAAGGCCGACGATGATCGCGATCACCGCAAGGACCAGCAGCAATTCAAGCAGCGTGAACCCGTCCTTGCCCCGATCGCGGGAAAACCGCGGAGCGCCCGCGATGCCATCGGAGCCGACCGTAGCGCCGGGCAGGCGACACGGCGCACGCCCTTGGGTCCCGGTGCTACCAGTTGCCGATATCGTCATTGCCGCCCTCTTGCCCATCCGGCCCCATCGAGAACAGATCGAACCCGCCGGTCGGGTCGGTGTTATGGGAGCCGGGCCGGCGATAGACATAGGCATGGTCCCACGGGTCCATCGGGACGCGGTCGAGATAGGGTCCGTGCCAATCCGCGGTGGCGTTGCCTGGACGGGTGATCAGGACTTGCAATCCCTCGTCCGTGGTGGGGAAATGGCCGTTGTCCACTTCAAAGGTGTGCAGGGCGGTGGAGATGTTCGAAACGCCTGCCTTGGCCGCCTTGATCTTTGATTCCTCGGTGCGGCCCACCAGCTTGGGCAACACGATTGCCGCGAGCACTGCGAGGATCACCAGAACCAGCAGCAACTCAATGAGCGTAAAGCCTTTATGACCCGATTGTTTCATCAATTTCGACATGGTTGCACTCCGATTGCTATTTAGCACCGCCAGCCCTCCTGATTATTCCCCTCATTACTTGATCAGCTCCTGGAGGTTAAACACCGGCAAGAGCATGCCGACGACCACCGTTCCAATCAGCCCCGCCATTATGAAAAGCAAAAGGGGCTCCGCGACAGCGACGAGCAGGCGAAGCTGCCGATCCAGATCGCCCTCATAGGTGACCGAGACGCGAACGAGTTCCTTGTCGAGGCGTCCGGTCTCCTCGGCGACGGCTATCGTCTCCACGACCGAGGGCGGAAAAAGTTTCGGGCTGTTGGCCAGCGCCCGCGAGAGCGATTCGCCGCGTTGCACCTGCTCGATGGCATGCAGGACGGTGTCGGCCAACGTCTGATTGCCGATGGCCTCGCGTGCGACCTTCAACGACGCCACCAGTGGCACACCCGCGCCCACGAGGGTCCCGAGCATGCGCGCGAATCGCACAAGCGCGAAGTTCGCCATCACCTGCCCGAGCACGGGGACGCTGAGCATCGTCATCTCAAGGCTCCTGCGCCCGCCGTCCGTTGCAATCGCACGCTGAAACGCGACAAAGGCGACAACCAGCACCACGGCCAGGTAAATCCCGTAATGCTTGATCACGTTGCTGGCGGCAATGATGACCTGCGTAAGGGCCGGGAGGTTTCCGCCGAACTGCGCGAACAGCGGGGAGAAACGCGGGATGAAGAACGTCAGCAGGAAGATCAACACCGCCGTCGCGAGAACCGCAAGGATGACCGGGTAAACGAGAGCCGCTTTCACCTTCCCCTTCAGGTCCTGCTCGCGGGTGCGGAACTCCGCGATTTGTGAGAGCACCACGTCGAGGAACCCCCCGGCCTCGCCCGCGCGGACCATGGCGATGTAGACGGTGGAAAAGGTCTTGGGCCATTTGGCGAGTGCATCGGCGAGCGACGTGCCGCCCACCACGTCGTCATGCACCGCAATCCACAACTGCCGGGCGGCGGGGTTCGAGGACTCGCGCTTCAGAAGGCTCAGCGACCGGGCCAACGGCACGCCGCCGGCAAGCAGGTTCGCCAGCTCGCGGGTAAAGTTCTCCACCGACTTCTGCGACACCCGCCCCATCCCCGCGGCGGCGGGCGGCGCGTGCTTCTTCGCGGCGTCGGACTTCTGCTCATCGAGCTTGACGGGCGAGAGCCCCTGCCCGACCACCTGCGCAATGGCCGCCGACCGGCTGTCGGCCGACAGCGTCCCGCTGGTCTGCCGACCGTCTCGTCCTACCGCGATGTATGCGAAAACGGACATGGGAGTAGATATCAATTACCGAGTTGGGTCACAGCTCGAACGTGAAACATGACTCTGAAACGTGAAGACGTGAAACGTGAGAAGACCTTGGCAAGCAGAGTCTTCTCACGTTTCACGTTTCACGTTTCAGACCCATGTTTCACGCCTTCCCGTCTCACTTTGTCGCCATTCCGTCCGCATCCGCGCCGACGGCTCGGGTTTCGTCCTTGGTCATGCGGATGACTTCCTCGACGGTCGTGCGGCCTTCCTTGATGAGTCGCCAGCCGTCGCCGCGGAGGCTGTTCATGCCCTGGCGGATGGCGACTTTGCGGATCGTGCCCGACGAGGCGCGTTCCAGGATCAGGGCGCGTACGTCCTCGGTTACGGGCATCATTTCAAATAAGCCCTGGCGGCCGCGGTAGCCGGTGTTCTGGCACTGGCGGCATCCACGTCCCTTGTATACGACGGACGGCACGTCATCGCCAAACTCGGAGCGAAGTTTTTCCATTTCCTCGCGCGGAAGCTCGTCCTTGCACTCCTTGCAAATCAGGCGCACGAGCCGCTGGGCCAGCACCATTTCGAGCGAAGAGGCGACGAGGTAGGGCTCGATGCCCATGTCGATCAAGCGCGTCGTCGCGCCGGGGGCGTCGTTGGTGTGCAGGGTGCTGAAGACCAGATGGCCCGTGAGCGAGGCCTGCACCGCGATCTCGGCGGTCTCGCGGTCGCGGATTTCTCCGATGAGCACAACGTCCGGGTCGTGGCGCAGGATCGCGCGCAGGCCGGATGCGAAAGTGAGGCCCGTCTTGGTTGAGATCTGGATCTGGTTGATCCCGCGCATCTGGTATTCAACCGGGTCTTCAATGGTGATGATCTTCAAATCGGTCTGGTTGATCTTCGACAAGGCGGCGTAGAGCGATGTGGTTTTGCCGCTGCCGGTCGGGCCCGTGACGAGAATAATTCCGTGCGGCAGATCGAGCACGCGGTCCCATACGCCGCGGTCGCGGGCGCTCATGCCCAAATGCTCGAGCCCCAGCACGGCGTCGCCCCGATCAAGGATACGCATCACCACCGCTTCGCCGTGGATCATGGGGATGACCGACACGCGCAAATCGATTTCGCGCCCGTTCACCCGCAGGCGGATGCGGCCGTCCTGCGGGAGGCGTTTTTCGGCGATGTCGAGGTGACTCAATATTTTTATGCGCGAGACGATCGCGGCGTGAAATTTCCGCACGTTCGTCGGGATGTTCGCCTCCTGCAACACGCCGTCGATGCGATATCGAACGCGAAGCTGGTTCTCGAACGGCTCGATGTGTACGTCCGTCGCCCGCGATTCCAGGGCTTCGCCGAGGATCTGGTTGACGAACTTGATGATCGACGCATCCTGGGCGGCGGCGGTGTCGCTGAGGTCGAGATTCTCTTCCTCTTCGATGACCTTTATGCCGTCGTCCGCGGCGTTCATCGATTGCAGCGTGTCGGCGCCCACGCCCAGCAGCCGCTTGGTCGCCCGGTCGATTTCCGACGCGGGAGCGAGAACCGGCCGCACTTCAAGGCCCGTGGCGAGGCGAAGCTCGTCGAGCGCGGAGGTGTCGAATACCTTGCTGGTGGCGATGAGAACCGCATCCCCCGCGTCTTCCACGGGCAACAGGCGGTGCTGGAGCAGCAGTCGCACGGGGAACTTGGCGAGCAACTCCTTAGAGGGCGCGACGCGTTCCATGTCCACGAAGGGCATTTGGAACTGCTCGGAGAAATAGCGCAAAACGCGTTCGCCGACGGCACCCTCGCCGTTCTCGGTGGCCGCACCTTCGAGCAGAGCGTCGTCCAACGGCCTGCCGGAACGGGTCAGCTCGCGGACCTGATGGGCCGCGGCATCGCTCAGCAAACCCTGCTCATTTAGCGTTGCGACAATGTCCACGTCTTAATTCCCTCTCTTGCCAAGTTTGCGCCGCTCGCGCAAATCCGCCGCGCCCCGAAACACGGTAAGTGTCGACTGCACCTTATACTCGGTCGTTCGCCGTCCCGTTGCCCCCCGCCGACGCGCCATATAGCGTCATTTATCGAAATACCTTACAGTTTTCGTAGTGGATGGAACGATTTTCGCTTGCCGGGCTCTTCCTACTGCAAACCCCGGAATCTTGGAATAAAAAGGCACCAAAGGAGTAACAGTACCAATGCCCGGAAAAAGCGACTGCAGCACACGGCGTTCGGAGGGTCGAATTCGCGCAGTAATGGAACAACTCGAAGGCCGGCAGTTGCTGTCGGGAACCACGGACGTCGGCCCTTACCAGACCGCCGCCATTCATGTATTTGACGTCACGAACCAGCCCTCCGTCACCACGGTGGACCCCGCAAACGGCCAGACGAACGTTCTGCGAAACGCATCCGTCACTGCAAATTTGTCGGTGCCCAACGGGCCGCTGGACAAGACGACGATCAACACCACCAACGTCACGCTAGTGAACAACTCCGATTCTTCGATCGTGCCCGCCGTGGTAAACACCACCGGCGCGTTCGACGCGATCATTCTCACGCCCAATTCCGTGCTCGCGTCGAACACGTCGTACACCTTCCTCATCAGTGCGGGAGTGAAGGACAAGACCGGCGCGAGCATGATCCCTTTCAGCACGACGTTCACCACCGGCACGCAGGGCGGCACGCCCGATACGAATCTGGGCTTCACGCAGGTCGCCCTCCCCACCGCGCAAGGCAATGCCTTTACCTCTGTGCGGATGGGCCCCGACGGCCGGCTCTACGCCAGCACCGAAGACGGCCGCATCCTGCGGTGGACGGTCAATGCGGACGGCACGCTGGGCGCGTCACAGACCATCACGTCGCTCCAAACCGCCAACGGCGGCAATCG
>JAQGHP010000320.1 GCA_028288775.1 Phycisphaerales bacterium
ACGATTATGAT
Organism: Phycisphaerales bacterium; assembly: GCA_028288775.1. Taxonomy (GTDB): domain Bacteria; phylum Planctomycetota; class Phycisphaerae; order Tepidisphaerales; family Tepidisphaeraceae; genus RYN-428. Next base: position 12 of record JAQGHP010000320.1, read on the forward strand.
CGTCCCGAGAATGGCGACGATGAGGTACATGACCGGCGGCACCGGTTCCCGATTCTTCAACCACGCGAAAAAATCAAATCCGGCAAATTCTCGTAGAAGGTACAGGCCCCAGACGAACGCCACTCCCATGGCGGCCGCGATCGGCGCCATGCGGCGAGTCAGTTGGCCGTGAACCTCCCGCAGAATCTCGTCTTCAAGCTTGGACATGAAACACCCGCAAAGGCCCTGCGGCGTTAAATTCAGGATGAACCATTCGTCACTATACTCTGCCGCAAGCCGCGGTGGCCAAAAATATGGGTCGCTGGCGCGGCCGTCGGATCATCCGCAAACCCGAGAAGCTCGGTTTTCAAAAATCGAATGCGGCCTGTCGGTCCTTCTCCCATAGCGAATTGTGGAGGAATCTCGCCGCCACCTCGTGTTCAGTCAGTCCGGCCCCATCGCCGGGCCGATGGGGGCTCATCGACAAAGTGTCCAATCGGACAAGTCGGCGGTCCTGGGCCGCGAGCCGGCGCAGCTCGGCGCGAGAGCAGAGCAACGCCAGGCGCGCGTTGGTGACGCGAAATGTCGCGACGACAGTCAATTCGCAAGCGCCCCCGGGCGTGGTGCAGGTGGCCGTGCCGGGATGGATTGGATCAGACTCTTGCCCACCGCCTAACGTGAAGACGCAGTTGATTTCGCTGAGGAGCTGTTCAGGGGACAGGTCCCGTTCATCCCCGTCGAGCCACGGGCGCCGTTGGTTCAAATAGGCAACGGCCGCGATACTGATCGCGACTGCGAAATGGACGGACCACCTCTTGAAAAGCGCACCCGTGGTGAATTGCGCCGCCGCCCGTACCCGCGGGTCGGCGGGCGGGGGTCTTGATTGAGCGGCCATGGAATTCACCGTCGTCAGGAGGGGTCAATTATTTCGCACGAAGATCTTACTGATGTTTGCCGAGATCACTTCGATGGCATCGTTGACGCGGGTGCCCGGATTGCGCCGGGCATGATCGACGAGCTTTTCCGATATCACTCGTAATGAGACTACTCGTGAGTCGTGCATTGTAGTGCGCCCGCCCAGCAAGGCCGGCGGCATTCAATCCGACAAACCGCCTCGCACGACCCCCCGCACGACCCATGCACGACGCGCAGAGCCAAACCGCGTTTTCGCCAGCGCCACGGGGGTGTCATGCACGAATTTGCACGAGTTTGCACGAGTTATTCGACCCATTGCAGCAACAACATGATAATGGATAGCCTTATGCATAAGTTCTTAGCCCGCTGGTTGTTGCGATCATAAGTCCCCTTTCCCCTTTTGGCCTTCCGCCCGCGCAGCATCAGCGGCGCATGGCATCGCCGCACGATACTGCAAGAGCGCCGGCGCGGTGAGAAAATTGCATCAAATCTGATTTCTTCATCTCATTTGTCCCTGACAGTCCCTCCCAAAGGGGCGGTCAAGAATAGCGGCCGGCGCATTGAGACCGGACGACCGCGTCAACGTTGCAACGGGCATACCCGTATTGGAGACGGTGGAAGTGTCCTGAAGGCAAACAACGGAAACCGAAACATGACAAGCAAACTCTTGAACGTCGCTCTCGGCCTCGTGCTGATCGTTTTGGCGCCATCCGCTTTCGCGGCTGACGCTCAGCCGCCGGCCAGTCCCGAAGTGACGTCGGCGATGCAGCCTTATCTGGACAGCTACAAGTTGGCGGGGGTAATAGCCATTATCGCCGACAAGAGCGGCAAGGTTCACTATAGGAATCTGCTGGGCTATAGCGACGTCGAGGCGAGGAAGCCGATCGGCGAAGACAACGTATTTTGGATCGCTTCGATGTCCAAAATGTTCGCCGGGGCATCCATCATGATGTTGGTGGATGAAGGCAAAGTCAGCCTTGATGACCCGGTGACGAAGTTTATCCCGCAGCTCAATAAATGGATGGTGGTCGAGGAAAAGGATGGGTCGCATGTCCTGCTGAAATCCCCGGTTCGGCCGGTCACCATCCGTCATGTCCTCAGCCACACCAGCGGGCTTGCCGGCATGTCCGAGCTTCAGCAGGTCACGGGATCGGACAGCACGCCGCTCAAAGCCCGCGCGCTCAGTTCCGTCACCGGTCCGCTCCAGTGGCAACCGGGCGACAAGTACGCTTATGGCAATCAGGGCATGAACATTGCCGCGAGAATCGTCGAGATCGTCAGCGGCATGCCATATGAGGATTTTCTCCAAACGCGCTTTTTCGATCCATTGGGGATGACGGAAACCACATTCTGGCCCAATGAAGCGCAGGTCGCCCGCCTGGCCATGGCTTACGGCCCGAACAAGGAAAAGAACGGTTACTCCCGGGGCGGCCTGGGTTTTTTGACCAAGCCGCTCAGCGACAGGATTCACCGTTTTCCAGAAGCCGGCGGCGGCCTCTTTTCCACGACGCACGACATTTTCCGCTACGGCCTGTTGCTGGCCAACGACGGGGAGCTGGAGGGAAAACGCTATCTCTCCCACGAGGCAATGAACGAGCTGCGCAAGGAGCAAACCGGAACAACGAAGGTCAACTACAGCCTCGGCTATCATCTCCGCAACGGCATGTTCGGCCACGACGGCGCATACGGCACCGATCTGTCGGTCGATCCTAAAACAGGAATGGTGGCCATTTTCATGGTGCAATGCAGCGGCGGCGACCAGTGGGCCGCCCGCGATCTGTTTCTCAAGACGGCCACGCAAGTCTATGCAAAATGAGCCCAGTCCCCGCGTTTAGGGGCGGTGATTGATGGAAGAAAGAGGGTTTGCACGGCACCACCCCACTTAGGAGGCGATAATCTCAGTCAACTGCTTCGTTGCGATGCCGATCGGCCGGTCGAGCGGGATGCCGGCGCACGTAAGGAGCGTGCCCAGCAGATCGCCCTGGTTGCCCTTGACGTCCGGCAGGAAACGCCCGGTGTCGAGCGCGCCGCCGCCCTTGCCGGCGATGATGAACGGCAGATTCGCCCGGGCGTGCTGGTTGCCATCTTCAAGCCCCGAACCCCACATCATGATGCAGTTGTCGAGCAGGGTCCCGTCTCCCTCGCGCAGGCTGTGCATGCGTTTGACCATGTACGCGAACTGGGAGACGTTGAACTCATTGATTTTGGCGACCTTATCGACCTTCGTTACTTCATTGTTGTGATGGGTGACGGAATGGTGCTCGTCGGGAAAGCCCAGTTCCGGATAGGACACGCCGTTGGGTGTCGATCCGATGTAGGTGCTCACCCGCGTGAGATCGGTCTGAAAGGCCAGAACGTTGAGATCGCACATCACCTGCATGTACTCACTGCGCTTGTCGCCCTCGGGAATCTTGATGTCGATCGGCGCCGAGTCACCGAAGGCACGGCTGGCGGTGCGGATATCTGCCGCCGCCTTGGTTGCCTCGATTTGCCGTAGCTGAATCGCGGCAATGCGCCGTTCGACCGACCGGACGCTGTCGAGGAATTCGTCAAGCTTGTGCTGGTCTGCCGAGCTGAGCGTTCCCCGCAGGTCCCTGGCGCCGCTCATGACCAGATCGAGCATCGAGCGGTCTAGCGCATCGGCCGCAGTGGCCATATTCCCCGCGGGGCCCTTTTCACGGCACTGGAACAATCGCTTTAAAACGACGCGCGGATTGATTTCCGCCGGCAGCGGCTGCGTCGGCCCGCGGTAGCTGCAATGCGAGTAATAGGCTTCGTTCAGCCCTTCCTGGTTCTCCTTGTGCGTCTGCGGCATCGTCGCCAATTCCAGCGACGGCAGCGGGGTGAAAGCCCCGAGTGAATTGGCCGCGATCTGGTCGGCGGAGATCGCGATGTTCACGACGTCCCGCTTATTCGAATCCGGCAACGTGGCGGTGAGCCAGGTTGAAAGCTCGAGCGCATGGGGCGCGCCGTTCAGCGGCGCGATTGGCACGCCGCTGATGCCCTTCATCACCAGGCATTGGTCGAGCACCGGCTGCAGCGGTTGCAGGATCTGCGGCGGGGCCGACAAGTAGGTGGACGGATCGCTCGGCCAGAACCGCTCCATGATCACGCCATGCGGCATATACATGAACCCGAGACGGATCGGCGGCTTAACCGCCGCCCCCTTGGGCTGATCCGCCCAGCCCATGTTCTCCATCAACGGCAGCGCGAGCGCGACACCGAGCCCGCGCAGGCAGGTCCGACGACTGATGAGCAAGTTACTTCGCATGGGCTGCGTCTCCCTGGCTGTTGAGGCGACGATGGGTGAACGGATAACTGGTCACGACCCCGACCACCAGCGTCTGCATGTGATACTCGTCTTTCGCGACGGCGCTCGAAAGCTGATCGACGACGACCTCATCATACCCTTCCAACTGCCGACAAAGCGCGTAAGCCAGAAGTTTGCCGGTCAGGTTATGGCAAAAATCATCCTTCCGGGCGGCGATGATCTGCTTGAGTTCCTTTGGCGTGCCGAATCGGTGTGCGCCCGGCAGCTCACCCGTGGCGTCGATCGGGCCTCCCGAATCGTCCCGGTCGCGCCAGCGCCCGATGGCGTCGAAGTTCTCCAGGCCGAAGCCGATCGGATCGAGAACCTTATGGCAATTCGCGCACACCGCATTGGAACGATGCAGCTCCGTGCGTTGACGTAGCGTGAGGGTGGCGACCTTCTGCTTGTCTTGCTTATCCAAGGCGGGGACGTTGGCCGGCGGCGGGGGAACGTGTTCGCCCAGCACCTGTTCCAGCACCCACACGCCGCGATTGACCGGGCTGGTGCGATTGGGGAATGAACTCGTCGCCAGCACACCGGGCATAGTCAGGATGCCGCCACGATTGGCGTCGGTGAATTTCACTTTTCGCATCTCCGGGCCGGTGACCGTGCCCTCCATCCCGTAGATCGGCGCAAGCGTGCCGTTGAGGAATGTGTAGTCGCTGTCGATGAAGGTCGCGAGGCTGCGATTCTCCCGCAAGATGCTCTCGAAGAGCAGGCGCGCTTCGTCGTACATGGACGCGCGGAGATCGCCGGTCATTTGCGGGAATTTCCCGGCGTCGAAAGTCTTGCCCGCCAGCTTGTCGAGCCCGAGCCACTGTGCGCCAAATCCGTCAAAAAAGGCGCGGGAGCGATCGTCCGCCAACAGTCGGCGGGCCTGGGCGGCGAGCACTTGCGGGTCGTGCAGCTTCCCGGCATCGCACAGCGCCGACAACTCCGCGTCCGGCATTGTCCGCCACAAAAGATACGAGAGGCGGGAGGCCAGTTGATAATCGTCGAGCGCGACAATCCCGCCCGCTTCACTCGCATCGGCGGGTTTATCGGAACGGCCCGGCGTGATGAACAGAAACTGCGGCGACATGAGGGTCGCCTTCAGCATTAGCCGCAGCGACTCCGGGTACGACTTCCCCTGGTCGCTCGCCAACGCGAACACGCGCAACAATACGTCTATCTCTGCGTCCGATGGCGGCCGGCGATAGGCTTGGCGGGCGAGCGACTGCGCGACCCGCCGTGCCGCCGACTTGCGATCGCCCCCCGCGCCGGGATCGTCGCCGAACAGGCGCTGCTGCACGGCGGTAGGCGGCGCACCCGGCGGAGCAATGATCTGATTCAGCACCTCGTTCGCAACCACCAGATACTGCTCCATCAGAAGGGGCGAAAGGGAGTTGGTGTACCCGGCGCCCAGCACTTCTTCCGGTAAATCATTGGCAATTCGCGGATCGACGCCCAGCAGATCGTGCAAGGTGTTGCCGTATTCGACCCTGCTCAATCGGCGGATGACGAACAGGCCCGGGTCCTTCGGGCTCAGTCGCTTCATCCCCGCGATCCAGTCGATGATCTCCTTGCGCTGCTCATCCGTCGGCTGCTTGTCTTCATCGTCCGGCGGCATGTCGTGCGACTTAAGCTGCTCCGACGCCCGCCTCCACACGCTTCGAAATGACGGCGTTGCGGGCTTCTGCAACGGGTAATCGAAGATCACGTTTCCTTTTTTCGTTTGTTCGCCGTGGCAGCGTATGCAGTAGGTCTTGATGAATGGCGTGACCTGATCCTTAAACGTCTTCATGGCCTGGGCGCGGGCGGTGGCCAACTCGGCGTCGTCATCGCCT
>JAQGHP010000338.1 GCA_028288775.1 Phycisphaerales bacterium
GAGCAGGAGTTGCCTGAGGCCGCTGCCGAAGAGGTCGAGGAGCCGGCGGCCGTCGAGGAATGACCCGGAATAAGAACCCGCCACACGTTTAATTCTATTCTGAGGAGCCGATGTACGTTCGCACGGAAGTCCGCAAATCCACCATTTTCGGCCAGGGGCTTTTCGCGCTGGAAGCGATTAAAGGCGGGAAGATCGTTTGCTTTTTTCCCATCGGCGCACAGGTCATCACCGAAGGGCGATTCCTTCAGGCGGTGCGCGAGGGCGAGCAGCCGATCGTTCGGACGGGCACGCGTTACGCGGGGAAATATTACACGATCGGCAACGAGACTGAGCCGTATACGTTCCTCAACCACTCCTTCACGCCCAACCTCCTTTGCCATTGCGGCGTAATCGTCGCCCGCCGGGACATCCCGGCCGAGGAAGAGTTGACGCTCGATTATCGAACGCTCGTGGACGACACCGACCTCGGCACCTACCACGATTCTGCCAGCGGCCGCGAAATTCGCGGCTTTTCCGCACGGGAAACGCTGCTCCGTACCGCTCGGGAATTCATCGAAATTGTAGAGGGCGCGGAGGGATGGGAAGGATAAGAAAGCAATTCCGTCCTGCGGTTCTCACCGTCATTTCCCGGAAGCAGTCCTCCGCTCGAAATTTAGGATCAAACGCAGTACGCATCACAAATGACAAATGACCACGGACAAATGACCTCCCAGAACCACTCTTGCCCTGACGGCGGTGCTGGGGCATCATGCCGCGAGATTGATGGACACCGCTGAGCTTACGCCCGCAACACGTTATCTCGGAGGCCCCCGGCCTTCCGCCGGCCGCGCGGCCGCGGGGGGCGACCATCGCCGCGAGCGCATGGTCGCGGCGGCCGTCAATCATTTGATGGCGGAAGACGCCGAATTCTCCCGCTATCGCGATCCGGCGGAGTCGGCGCGCCGGCAAAGCGGCCTGGCCGATTTTCTTTTTGCCGTGGAAGACGAATCGCACTCTCCGGACGAGATATTCGGGCGATTGCGCTGGGGCGGGCAGTTTGTCTATCTCACCCGGCATCGGCGCAAGGCGCGGGGGCTGGCCGCTCAATTCGCCGAGCGCGGGTTCGAGCCGCTGGCGAGGGGGCGATTTCGCACGGGGCCGCTTCGGTTCATTCCGCTGCTTGGTCGGCGGGTTTGGTATTTCGTGGCGCGGAAAATCCTGCTCGCGCAGCCGCGGGAAATTACCGAGCGATTTACCTATCACGTGCAGCTCGCCCGGCCGTCATTCCTTTCCCTTGCCGCGAATGAATACGTCGTGCAGAAGGAGGTTCCTTCGCTGGAGCGCGTGATCGGCCGGCTGCGGGCGAAGTTTGCGGACGTGCCGGACAACGTGGTGGAGAAGCGGGCGCTGAAGTTCACGGAGAAAATCTTCCCGCTGTTCCTTACCCGCGAGGCGGCGTTTTTGAAGATCCTGCAACGCGACCTGCCGCCGGAATATCGCGACCGTATCCCGACGCTGCTGGAGGCCGAGAAGGACGATCGGGGGTACGTCCGGCGGATGTGGATGAACTGGCTCCGCGTGGGCGGGCAATCGCTTTCACAGCTCGAATTCGCCCGCCAGAGTGCCGATCTGCTCCGCGTCGTCCACGACTGGGCCAAGGTGATTCATCTCGATTTGCGCCTCGACAATTTCGTCATCACCGACCGCGGCGTGGGATTCGTGGACTTCGGTTCTGCGGCCCGTGTGGGCGAAAATATCCAGGGCAACCCGCTGCTCTCGACGCTCTTCGACGAGCTGATGCGAACGAGCCAGATCCAGCGGATGCTTTATAAGATGACGGTGACCGGCGCGGTCACGTCGCAGGCCATGCACGAGGCGTACGGGCGGGTGGATAAGCAGGTGGATTTGTTTTACCTGGCGGTGCAGATCAATCAGCCGCACCATAATCCTGACCTCGCGGCGCTGGTGAAGTACGACCCCGCGAGCTTCGAGGCGGCGGCGATTGGCGAACTGACGAAGGACATCCTCAAACCCGCCGACCCGGCCAATCCCAAGTACCGCACCGCCGAGGCGATGCTCGACGGCATCTACCGGATCAAGCAATCCCTTCGATGAACCCCCAACATTCCTCCGATTCAAATTCCCCAGCAACCGTCGGGGCTTCCGCGCGGCCGCTTCCGTTGGATTACGGGAGATCGCCGGGGCCACATGCGTCGATGTCGCACCCGTATACTGCCGTGACGATCGTGGTTCTTATTGCGATGGGCATCGGGGCAACGCTGAAGAAATCGTCTGAGTGGAATGAAGTTCCGCTGGGTGCGGCAAAGCTGCTGCTGCAAGGGCGCGACATCTACAAGGAGATGAGCCCGTACACGTATCCCCCATTCACCGCGTTCGTGACGATTCCGTTCACGGTGCTGCCGCCGACGGTGGCGCGGTCGATCTGGTATCTCGTCTGTGCGGCGGCGCTCGTCTACACGGTGCGAAAGTCATGGCAATTGGCCGGCGGCCCGCGGCTCGAACCGATCGGCGCAGCAGGCACCGCCGCTCCGCGCGATCACTGGGCGTTTCTGATCGGCCATGCCGTCGCCTTGCAGCTTGCTCTGAATGGCGTAACGCATTTGCAGTCCGACACCCTTATCGCGGCGCTGCTCATGGCCGGGTGCGGGGCGATGGTTTCGGGAAAATATTTTCGATCGGCTACCTGGATCGGTTTGGCGACCGCGTTTAAGGCTACGCCACTGCTATTCGCGCCGTATCTCATTTGGCGACGGCAATGGCTCGCCGCGACGTGGCTGGTGTGCGTGGCGGTCGGGGCGAATCTTTTGCCCAACATCGTGCATGCGCCGCCGGAGAATCGAACATGGCTTGGGGAATGGTCGCGGCAATACCTCGCCCCGATGGGCGATTCCAACTACATGCCCGGTGATTGGAAGAATCAGCTCGTGAACAACCAGGCGATCGCCGGGGCGGTGAAACGCTGGCTGGCCACGACGTGGGAATCGGGGCCGCACGAGTTCAAGGTATCCGACCGGGCGGACAAGGCGTCGCCGGCCACCATCCGCCGGGCGTTTTACGCATCGTGTTTGGCGGTGACGGTGCCGGTGGCAATCGTGTTCGTTTTCAGGCGATGGAGGAAGACGTCCGGCGGGCCGGGAGTAAATCGGGGATCAGGCGGTACTGCGAACGAGTCTGAGCCGGAGCCGATCCGTGAGACGGAAACGCTCCCCAGTGCGCTGATGCTCGAATGCGGGATCGTGATACTTCTGATGCTGCTCTTGTCGCCCAATTCCAGCCGGGCGCATTATTGCATCATGTTTCTGCCGGCGTTCTGCGCGGCACGCCTGGCGGTCCGGAGGCCCAGGGGAGCGGTGGCCGTTTTGCTCGGGCTGGCGGTGATTTTCTCGACGTTGTCGATCCACATCCGCCTGCCGGGGACGATGGCTGGGGAGCAGATTCTGTTGTGGGTCGGCGTGGTCATGTTCTCGACGATCTTTCTGCTGTGGGCATGCACGCTCGCGCTGATGAAATCGCCCGCCCGCGACAGACGGGAATAGCGGCCGCGCCAGAATCGAATCTTCCGCACGCCGCCCGGCGCATTGCCCATAAACCCCAAAGGTCGAAAATCGGGGCAATCATGGGCAATAATGGGCAATGGGTCCCCGGCCGGCGGTCTGCATTTTCTTACGCAAACATTCATTTGAAAATGACTTGTGAGAATTCGTCGGCGATCCCTTCTCGGGTCGTTTTGCAAGCAAAATTCATGGCAAGATCACGATAAATTGCCCCTCTTTTGCCCAAGAATTGCCCTGAATTGCCCATTTCATTGCCCATCCATTGCTCATATTGCCCATAATTCCGGTTGACAAACGTCGGTCATTTGTCTGCCGGCCCGTTCTTCAAAACCGCGGCGTGGGCGCGGGCCACGTCGCCCATGTAATCGTCGTCCGCGTATTTTTCAGCCGCCAGCAGGATGTGTTCCTTCGCCGCGTCGGTGTGGCCGGCGGCCTCCTCGTATAGTCCAACGTATAGGTGGGCATAGAACAGTCGCGGCTTGAGTTCCGACGGAACCGGGTCGCCGGCCGCGGCGGCCTTCATCACGTCCTGTGCAGTTGCCTTGCCGGCGAACAGTGCGTGGATCTCGCTCATGGGGACGCGCGTGTCGCCGTGAGTGGGGATCAACGATTGCCGGGCCTTCTCGACGCCCGCGGCGCGGGCGACGCAGAGGTAATGCCACGCGGCGTTTTCGACGTCATCCGGATTGACGGTCTTGTGCAACTCGAATTGCTTGGCCCCCTTTTCGAATTCTCCGGCGTAATAAAGGGCAATGCCGCGTTGCCAAAGGTACGGCCCCTGATCCGGCCGCAACTCGATCAGTTTGTCGAAGTCCGCGACCGATTCCTTGAATTTTCCCAGCCGGAAAAGGTCTTCGCCCCGGCGCTGGTATGCGACGTTTAGCGAAGGGGCGAGCTCGATGGCCTTCGTGAAATCCGCGACTGACTTGGCGAATTCCCGACGCGTGTCGTAGACGGATGCCCGATTGAGGTAGACATGGGGATCCTTCGGGTCGGCATCGATCATTTTCGTAGCCCGGGTGACCTCGCTGTCTTTCTCGGCCTCAGCGAGGGCCTTTGGCACCGAGGCAGTTGGCGCTTCAGCGGCACCGGCGAGTGACGAAGTGGCCGCGAAGAGAAGGGCCGCGACGAACAATCGGGGGACGATCATGTCATTCGCTCCGGCAAAGTAAGGAATGGGTCCGGGGGTTAGCGCCTCCGCAATATCGCATACCGCGGCACAAAACAATAGCGATACAAGTACGGTAGAATGTTGCAGTGCAGGCACGACTCGGGACAACTTCGTTCACGCAATCGAGGCGCGCATTTCCAATCGCGGGACTCGTGTTGATCCTGACGCTGTTGGTCTTCACGACCAGCCGGGCGGCGGAGGTTTCGTCAACCCCGGCGAATTCCGCTGCCGCGAGTTCCGGTCCCTCCGCTCCTGCCGTGCAGTGGGCCTTCCAACCTGTTCGCGTGGTCGATCCCCCAGCGGTGCAGCCCGCGCAGTGGGTCGCGAATCCGATCGATGCGTTTGTCCTGGCGAAGATGCAGGAGAAAGGTCTGGAGCCTTCGCCGCCCGCGGGAAAGCGCGAATTGCTGCGGCGAGTGACGTTTGACTTGATTGGATTGCCGCCGACTCCGGAAGAAGTGGAGGCGTTTGTCGCGGATGAATCCGCGACGGCATATGAGAAGGTGGTGGATCGGCTGCTCGCCTCGCCGCGGTACGGCGAGCGATGGGGCCGGCACTGGCTCGACGTCGTCCGTTTCGGCGAGAGTCACGGGTACGAGCAAAATCATCTCCGCCCCACCAGTTGGCCCTATCGCGATTACGTCATCCGCGCCTTCAACGACGACAAGCCGTATGACCGTTTCGTGACCGAGCAACTGGCCGGCGACGCCGTCGCGAGCGACGACCCGCTGGCCCCCGCGGCTACCGGGTTTCTCGTGGCGGGCGTACACGACACCGTGGGCATCGCGACGGTCGAAGGCAGCCGTCAGCAGCGGGCGAATGATTTGGAGGACATCGTCTCCACAACGGGTGCGGCGTTCCTCGGGCTCACCGTCGGCTGCGCACGGTGCCACGACCACAAATTCGACCCGATCCCCCAGCGCGACTTCTACCGCATGGCGGCGGTCTTCGCGGGCGTTCGCCATGGCGAGCGACCGCTGCCGGGCCTGCTCTCCCCGGAACAATCGCGCGACGCCGGGCAGACCGCGGCAAAGACGAATGCGGTCGCGGAGCAACTGAAGGGAATCGACGCTGAAGCCAAAGCGGTCGCCGACCGCGCGGTGGCGGGAGCTGCGCCGCCGGGCGCGGATCGCAAGCTCCGGCCCGCGGTAAGCGCCGGCCGAAACGTTGAAGTTTTTGCGCCGGTCGCGGGGAAGTTCGTGCTATTTACCATTCTGTCCACCATCGATGGCAGCGAGCCGTGTCTCGATGAGATGGAGGTATTTGCCGCGGGCGGCGGCGAGAATCTTGCCCTCGCCTCTGCGGGCGCGAAGGCGACGGCATCTTCGCTGCTGCCGGGTTATGACATTCACCAGATCGCGCATCTGAACGACGGCAAATATGGGAACGGGGCGAGTTGGATCAGCAATGAGCGCGGTGCGGGGTGGGCGCAGATCGAATTGGCGAAGGTGGCGGAAATCGGGCGGGTGGTGTGGAGTCGGGACAATTCGGAGCAACCCCGGTTTCGCGATCGGGTGCCGCTGAAATACCGGGTGGAGATTTCGACGGATGGGGCGGCGTGGAAGATGGTGGCGAGCGGGGAGGATCGGCTCGCCTCCGCCGGGCCGTCGGAGGATCCTTCACGGTTTCTCACCGCGGAAATGCGCGAGCGGCGGCAGACGCTTACGAAAGAACTGGAGGCGTTGCGGGCGCGATCGGCGGCGCTCGCGACGCCGAGAGCGTACATCGGACAACTCTCGACGCCGGATGAAATTCACCTGCTCAAACGTGGCGACGTGATGCAGCCGGGCGAAGTGATGTCGCCGGGCGCGCTGTCGAAAGTTCCCGGCGTTTCGCCCGAGCTTGAGACGGACGGGGCGGCCGGGACGGTGGATGAGCCGCGAAGGCGGTTGGGGCTGGCGCGGTGGATCTGCCGGGCGGATAACCCGCTGACCGCGCGGGTGATGGTGAACCGGATTTGGCAACACCACTTCGGCCGGGGCATCGTGAGCACGCCCAGCGATTTTGGCGCGAACGGCGGCGTGCCGTCCCACCCCGAATTGCTCGATTGGCTGGCCAGGGATTTCGTCAATGGGGGCTGGCGGATCAAGCGCCTTCATCGGCTGATCGTGCTCTCCTCGACCTATCGGCAGGCGAGCAGGATCGAGCCACGACATCAGGCGAAGGACGCGGGCAACGTGTACCTCGCGCGCATGCCTCTGCGCCGGCTGGAGGCCGAGGCGATCCGCGACTCGATCCTGGCCACGAGCGGAAAGCTCGATTTGACCATGGGCGGGCCGGGGTTCCAGCTTTTCAAGTACCGCATCGTCAACGTGGCGATCTACGAGCCGCTGGAAGACCAGGGCCCTGCGACGTGGCGGCGAGCGGTGTACCAGCAAACCGCGCGATCGATTCACGACGAATTGATGGGCAGCTTCGACGAACCGGAAAGCGCGCAGCGCGCCCCGCGACGGGAAGTGACCACGACACCATTGCAGGCGCTGACGTTGCTGAATTCCCATTTCGTCGCCGGGCAGGCGGAGTTTTTTGCCGGGCGCGTAAAGGCCCAAGCGGGGAATGACCCGGGCGCGCAGGCGGATTATGCGTTCCGCCTCGCCTTTGGCCGATCGCCGGAACCTGCCGAACGTGAGACGGCGGTGGAAATCATTCAACGCCGAGGGCTGGGCCTACTGTGCCGCGGGCTGCTCAATGCCAACGAATTTCTTGAGTATTAGTTGGGCGTGAGCCACAGTAGTTCTTGTAGGGCGGGCGTACCCGCCCCACCGTCGGCGTGTGATGCCAAGTGGTGGGCGAGTACGCCCACCCTACTGGTCCAACCGCTCTAATTTGTCGGGTAATTTCAGAGCCGGGCCGTGTCGGGCCGTCGGAGCGAAGCTCCGTCTGACTCCCTCTCCCTCGTACTCGGGGGAGAGGGTTGGGGTGAGGGGCGGAACGTAGAATTGCGGTTGCATTGCGAATGGCGCAACTTCACGCTCGGCCCCTCACCCTGCCCTCTCCCCCGAGTACGAGGGAGAGGGTAAGAAGAGCGGGCCTTCGCCCGACCGGCCTGCCCTGAGCGCAGTAAACCCAACGGAACATTTGAGGTCGGGCGCACCACTACGGATAACCGTCCTCGAAATAACTTCCGTTTTTCCTAAGAACCCCCGTCCGGCGACGTTTATGTCTTCAGAGAGCCCTAATCCCGCAGGAGACCGGATGGGTGACAGCCCGGCCCCTGTCGAGCGAAACCGTGACGGGGGGGACTGGATCCGCTCGGCCGTGAGGCAGTATGAGCGGCAGTTGGTGGCGTACGCCGCCCACCTCGCGGGCGACGCCGAGCGCGGGCGTGACGTCGTGCAGGAAGCGTTCGTGCGCCTCTGCTCGCAGGAGCGCGGCAAGGTGGGGCCGCACTTGGCGGAGTGGCTGTTCCGGGTCTGCCGGAACCTGGCGATCGACGTGCGGCGGAAGGAGCGTCGGATGCATCTGCTCAGCGAAGAGCAGTCGGACGTGCTCGGGAGCGCCGAGCCCGAGCCGGGCGATCGCGCCGAGCGCGACGACTCCTTCGCCGCGGTCTCGCGGGCGCTCGTCGGCCTGCCGCGTAATCAGCAGGAGGTCATCCGCCTCAAGTTCCAGCACAACCTCTCCTACAAGGAGATCAGTGCCGTGACGAACCTGAGCGTGACCAACGTGGGCTTCCTCATCCACACCGGCCTCAAATCGCTCCGGGCGCATTTGGGTGAGGAGGAGCCGAAGAAAGCGACGCGATTGACAGACTTGAACGAATGAATCCGACGCGTTCAGGAATTGGTACGCTGTCTTCCCTCCGGTCCCTCTCCCACGTACTCGGGGGAGAGGGTTAGGGTGAGGGGCGGGACGTAGAGTTGCGCTTTCAGTGAATGTGACGCAACTTCTCGCTCGGCCCCGCACCCCTGCCCTCTCCCCCGCGTACGATGGAGAGGGAGACGTCGCTCAGGAAAGGGAGATACGTTGG
>JAQGHP010000694.1 GCA_028288775.1 Phycisphaerales bacterium
CCCTCTCGCATCCGGGGAAGAGGGAGCTTCGTAGGGTCCGCACCGCGGACCGTCTTCCGCCGACCGTTTGGAATCGGTCCGCGGTGCGGACCCTACGCGATACCGAACGCTATTCCTTCGCCACCACCTCATTCCGGCGATACCGGAACGGATAACTCTTCACCACGCCCGCGACCAGCACGGACGCCCGATAGTCTTCTTTCGCCAACTGGGCGCTCAATTCTTGAACGGCCGGCTGGTCGTAGTATTCCAACCCGCGGCCCAAAGCATACGCCAGAAGCTTCTCGGTCAGGTTTCGCGTGAACGCATCCTTCTTTTCCAGCAACGCTTTCTTTAGCTCCGCCGGCCCGCTGAACTTCTCACCGGTAACCAGCACCCCCGCGGCGTCCACGTCCTTCCCCGCCTGCTTCGTGCGCCAGCGTCCAACGGCGTCGAAATTCTCCAGCCCGAACCCGATCGGGTCCATCCGCGCGTGGCACGCGGCACAGGTCGGGTCCACCCGATGCCGCTCCAGGCGCTGGCGGAAAGTGAGGCCGTCGGGCTGCTGGTCGTCCTTGGGCAGTTGCGGCACGTCCGCCGGTGGCGGGGGCGGCGGAGCGCCGAGCACCGCCTCAAGCACCCACTTGCCTCGGAGCACCGGGCTCGTTCGCAGCGGGTAGCTCGTGACGATAAGAATGCTTCCCAGGCCCAGGATTCCGCCGCGATTGTGATCGGGGAGGGTGACGCGGCGCATGTCTTCGCCGGAGATGTTCGGGATGCCGTAATGCCGGGCCAGCGGCTCATTCAAATACGTGTAGTCGGCGTCGATCAGCGTGAGCACGCTCTTGTCTTCACGGAAAACCGAATCGACGAACAGCACCGATTCATCGTACATCGCATCCCGCACGGCGGGCGTGAACTCGCGGAACCGCTTACGGTCCGGCTGCGCCGTCGTCCGCAAATCGCGGAACATCAGCCATTGCCCTCCAAAGTCCTCTGCCAACGCCTGCGACTTCCCGTCCTTCAGCATCCGGCGGACTTGCTGCTCCAGCACCGCATCCTCGTGCAATGTCCCCTTCCGCGCAAGGTCAAACAAATCCTCATCCGGCATGCTCGACCAGAGGAAGTACGAAAGCCGGCTGGCCAGCTCAAAATCCCCGATCGCGTAAGGCTCCTTGCTATCGTGATCCGCCTCGACACGAAACAAAAACTGCGGCGACACCAGCACGCCCTTGAGCATTAATCGCACGGAATTCTCAAACCCATCGCCCCGTGCATCGGCCTGATCGAAAAGCCGGAGATAACGATCCACTTCATCGCCATGCACGGGTCGGCGGAACGCGCGGGTGGCGAACTTCTCGAGGATTCTTCGTGCGGCGTCATGTGCGGTAAGGTCGTCGGCCGGGCGCGCGGTAAAGATGCGATCCCCAGGCGCGACGCGAAGCACCTCGCCCGCCGCCGCCAGGTACTGCTCCATGAGCAGCGGCGGAATGAAGAGCGTGTCCGCGTTGTTATCAAACCCCCCGCCGCCCGCCCCGTCCGCCGGGAACGCGTCCGCCGGGTGCGTGTGAACGCCCAGCAGGTCGCGCACGGTGTTGTTGTATTCCGCGCGGTTCAACCGGTGCAGCGTCACCCGCCCCGGGTCCTTGGGCAGCTTGCTGAAATCGAGATGCGCCAAGGAATCGTGGAGCCAGGAAGTAATCCGCTCCCGCTCTGCCGCCGTCGGCTGCGCCTTCTTCTTTGGCGGCATGTTTCGATCGTTCAACTGCTCCAGCACGTCCCCCCAAACCTTGGGATCGCGCTCGATCACGCCCTCGCCCGTGAAGGTCGAAAGATTGATGTCCCCCTTGGCCTTCTCCGGCCCGTGGCATTGGAAGCAGTAAGTCTTCAGCAGCGGCCGAATGTCCCGATCAAACGCCGTCCCTTCCTCTGCCCGCGCAGAGTTCGTCGGCGCGAACAGGGTACATGCCAGGCACAGCGCCCCCATCCTCCATGCCATGACGATCATCCGCATGCCATCGTATAGTCCCTCGGCCTGCCGCCGTTTGAACGTGGCGGCGCGGTCCTCACTAGGCCCTCGCGTTGTGAAAAATTGGGATTTCTATACCATTCCAAACGCAGACTCTCTCTCGGCGACCGCGATGGCATTCCATGGGGCCCATTATCCATCCCATTCCAAAAACGGAGGGCACGGTGACGGAAATCAGCATCGAGCAGCGCATCACAAAGTTGGAAAAACACAACCGCCGGCTTCGGCAGGCGATGCTCCTGCTGGGCGCGCTGCTCTGTTTCAGCCTGATCAACGGCTTCTATCTCAAGCCTTATACCTTCAGAACCCGGAGCATCTATGCCCGGGAGATCGTGCTTGAAGATGAGAAAGGTCGCATGGTCGGCTTGTTCGGCTCCCAACCGCCGCGGCTCTGTTTCTTTGATGACCGTGCCACCATCCGTACGCAGATTGGATACTCCGAAGGACATCCGTGGGTCGGACTATTCGATGAACAAGGAGATTATCGAGCCGGGCTGGCGCTTCATCAGTACGGCCCTGGATTGGACTTCCTCGGTCAGCACGGTCGCCGACAATTGTCCATTTACTCTTCTGATTCACTTCCCGGAATTACGTTTTTCAATGCCAAGGGCGATGTACCGTTTGGAATAGGGATCAACAACGCCGGTAAGCCGCACCTGAGCCTCCTGAACGACCTGGGAAAACCCTACTGGCGCGCCGTCGCGCCGTGAGAAACGTGGATCACGAACCCGCGCGCATACGACTCCCGGCGATTTGAGCCACTAAACGCCATCCGCCCGCGTATCACTACTTGAGTGACACAGGATCCTAGAATCCGTGAGTCGTTTCGGGAGCACCCCATGACAGTGTTGTCTTTTCGCCAATTCGTCGCCGCGCATATCGATTGGCGCTGGTCGCTGCTGGGCATCGCCCTCGTGGCCGCGGCCCCACCGGCGCGGGCGGCGGACGATCCGCAGCCGTTGACGGATCGGCAGAAGGTCGTTCATGCCCTCAACCGCTTGGGCTTCGGCCCGCGGCCGGGGGACGTCGAGCGCGTCGAGAAAATGGGGCTTGACGCCTATATTCAGCAGCAGCTCCATCCCGAAACCATCGACGACGCGGCTACGGAAAAAGCGCTTATCCGCCTCGACACGTTGCAGATGAGTTCCAGTCATCTGATGGACGAATATTTCGACGACATCAAGCGATTCATCGACCAGCAAAGAACTTCGGGCGACCCCGCCGATATGAAGCTGCGCTACGGCCTCGACATCAAGCAAAAGGGCGCGGCCCCCGCGACCCGCCCCGCCGGGGAGGCGAAGAAGCCGGCGCAGCCGGATTTTGAAGAGTTGTCCAAGCGCGACGCCCTGCGCTGCGTCGGCGAACTGCAGGACGCCAAGCTGATCCGCGCCGCCCTTTCCGAGCGGCAGCTTAACGAAGTGCTTGTCGATTTCTGGGGCAACCACTTCAACATCGACGTCCGCAAGAACGAGTGCCGCGCCCTGAAGACCGCGGATGATCGCGAGAAAATTCGCCCCCACGTTCTGGGCAAATTCCGCGACCTGCTCACGGCCAGCGCCACCAGCCCCGCGATGCTCTGCTACCTCGACAACAAGGAGAATTCCGTCGTCCGCGAGCGCTCCAACTTCGAGAAGAAAGCCGCCGAGATGTACATCGCGGCGAAGCTCGGCATGGACGCCAAGGGGATCATGGCCAACAAGGAAGGCCCCAACGAAAACTACGGCCGCGAGATCCTCGAGCTGCACACGCTGGGCGTGGATGGCGGCTACACGCAGAAGGACGTGCAGGAAGTCGCCCGCTGCTTCAGCGGCTGGACGCTCAACCCCTTCAACGCCAAATTCACATTCGATTCCAACCGCCACGACAACGGCCCCAAGGTCGTCCTGGGCCACGCCATCCCCGCCGACGGCGGCATCAAGGACGGAATGCTGGTAATTGATATCCTCGCAACACACCCCTCCACCGCGAAGTTCATCTCGCGCAAGCTCTGCCAGCGCTTTGTCGCCGACGACCCGCCCGCGGAGTTGGTCGATCGCGTCGCGCAGATATTCCACGACACGGATGGCGACCTGCGCAAGGTCACCGAGGCGATCGTCACCAGCCCGGAATTCTTCTCCACGAAGGCGTACCGGATAAAGATCAAGTCACCTTTTGAGTACGCCGTGTCGGCGGTGCGGGCGACGGGCGGGCAGTTCATCAGCCCCCTGTTCCCGGTGTGGGGAAAGGTCAAACACGTCGCCGAGGGCGCGGGCACGCTCGGCTACGGCTCGGAGCGGTTGTCGGCGGAAAAGCGCAAAAGCCTCAACTGGTACGTCTTTGAAATGGGCCAGCCTCTCTTCGCCTATGCCGCCCCCACGGGCTATTCCGAAATCTCCAGCAAATGGGTAAACCCCGGCGCGCTGATCGACCGCCTGAACTTCGCCCTCGCCCTCACGCAGCAGGAAGTGAGCGACGTAAAGATCGCCCCCGAAACCCTGATCCAAGGCGCAGACGCCGACCAGCCCCAGGCCGTGTTCGACCGCTTGTCCGACGCTCTATTACACGGGGAAATGAGCCCCTCCACCCGGCAAACACTCTCGAAGAATGCGCTGCCGGGAGAAGGCGAAGCGAAAACCGTTAACGTCGCCAAGCTCACGGCGCTGCTCCTCGGCTCGCCGGAATTTCAACGACGGTAGGGACGGAAGGGAAATCTTCACCACGGAGGCACGGAGTCGTCCCCGGCCTGCCGTGTCGCGTGAACAATTATAAAGCGAAGTTGAACCGCCAAGGCGCCAAGACGCCAAGGTAGGAAGGGAAATCACGCTACGGGCAAGTACCGAATAATGTAGAAATGGAGTCGAGCTTCCAAGACCCGAGGGAAGGAAATCTCTTACGTTCAAATGAGCCCTGCCCTCCCTCTTTCTTGGCGTCTTGGCGCCTTGGCGGTTTGCTCTTCTTAACTGCTCAAGCGGCGCGTCGGGCCAGGTGCCCCTCCGTCACTCCGTGGTGAAAATTTTTCGCGATCGAAACAATTGGAGAGAGCCATGAACTTCCCCCGTCGTCTGTTTCTCAAGCGTGGCGGAATCGCCCTCGCGGCACTGGGCGCGGGCTCGGCGTGGGATCCGGGGTTTCTGGCTCGTGCGGTTCTCGCGGCCGAGGCCGAACACTCGCCCGTCGCCAAGAAAGTCCTCGTGTGCGTCTTCCAGCGCGGGGCGGCGGATGGGCTCTCCATGGTCGTCCCGCACGCCGACCCGTTCTACTACAAGCACCGCCAGGAAATCGCCATCGCCCGGCCCGCGCGCATAACAGGCCCGGAGAACGCGCTCGATCTCGACGGGTACTTCGGCCTCCATCCCGCGCTCGACGCGTTTCTGCCGCTCTATCAGGCGGGGGAACTGGCGGTGGTGCATGCCTGCGGGTCGCCCAGCGCGTCGCGGTCGCACTTTGACATGCAGGATTTCATGGAGTCCGGCGTCGCGGATGACAAGGGCGTGCAGGGCGGGTGGCTGAACCGCGCGATCGTCGAAAAACCCGGCCGGCACGGGAAACCGAGCCCGTTTCGTGCCGTGTCGATGACGCCCGTTTTGCCGCGAAGCTTGCAGGGGGATGCCGAGGCGCTGGCGGTGCGCGATCTGGCGACGTTCGGGGTGCGCGGCTCGGGCGGACCGGCGGGCGTGGCCGCGGGGTTCGAGGGGATGTACGAGTCTGCCGTGGGGGATGTGCTCCACGGCGCGGGGAAGGACTCCTTCGAAGCCATCTCCATGCTGAAGAAAGCAGATCCCACTAAATACGCGCCGGCTCACGGCGCAGAATATCCGCCCGGCGGGTTCGGAAGATCGATGATGCAGGCGGCGCAGCTCATCAAGGCCGACCTGGGGTTGGAGATCGCCTGCGTCGAGATGGACGGCTGGGACACGCACGCCAACCAAGGCGGCGCGGGCGGGCAGCTCGCCGGGCGGCTGCACGATTTCTCACGCACCATCGCCGCGTTTCGCACGGATCTGGGCGACCGGATGAACGACGTGCTGGTGCTGACGATGAGCGAGTTCGGCCGGGCCGCCCGCCAGAACGGCAACCGCGGCACCGACCACGGCCACGCCACCGCCTTCTTCGCCCTGGGCGGCCCAGTCCGCGGCGGCAAGGTGCTGGGCGAGTGGCCCACCCTCGCCCCCGAAAAACTCTTCGAAGAGCGCGACCTCGCCGTGACGACCGACTTCCGCGACGTCTTCGCCGAGGTCTGCCTGCGCCACCTGGGCCTCGCGCCCGATGCGCTGGGCAAGGTGTTCCCGAACTACCGCGTGGATGCCGCGAAATTTCGCGACGTGCTGAAGGCGTGATCGGCGTCAGACTCGCGGCGTAATCGATCCCAAGACGACTGCCCGCTTCGCACCGGTGACGTTCGGCAGGTTCGACGGAAAGCCGTCGAGCGTCGCCGCCCCCAAAAGCGCGAAGGCAATCGCCTCCTTCGCATCGGATGCAATTCCCAGATCGTTCGTCGTTCCGATGTACGTATTTGGCCCCAGCATGGAGCGGAGCCCCCCCATGATCGCCATGTTGGAGGTGCCGCCGCCGCTGATTATCCAATCGAGTGGGGCTCTGGAGTTCGCGGCGAATTTTGTTTTCGCGACAGCGACGGTCGCGGCCGTTAGGTGTGCCGCGGTCGCTAGGAGGTCGTTCATCTCGGCCTGAGTCGGGCCGATCGAACCAAGGAAGGCATCCACCATTGCGGGGCCGTCCGTCGATTTGGGCGGGGGCGCCGCAAAGAATGGGTGGGAGAGGAATCGCCCGACCGCATCCTGAATGACCCTGCCGCGGGACGCGCCTGCGCCGTCCACGTCCCAGCCCAAACCCGCCGGGGCATATTCGCGGCAGACCCAATCGCTGATGCAATTCCCCGGCCCGGTGTCGAACGCGATCAGTTGCTCGATCGACGCCCCGGCGGGGATGTACGTGAGGTTGGCGATCCCCCCGATATTCAACAGCACCCGGCTCTTGGTGGCGTGCCGGAACAACAGGTAATCCGCGAAAGGCACCAGCGGCGCGCCCTGTCCCCCCGCCGCACAATCCGCCCGGCGGAAGTCGCTCACCACCGCGCAGCCCGTCTCGTACGCCAGCAACGAAGGATCAAACCACTGGATCGTCGCCGGCGGCGAGTGATAGAGCGTTTGCCCGTGGGCGGCGATCGCATCGACCTCGGACGAGGCAAATCCGGCTTTCTTCAAAACATCCCTGACCGCGTTTGCATAGGCCAGGGTGATTTCCCGGCCCACATCGGCCAGTGCCGCGAGCGTGGCCCGGGCGTTTGCGCGGATGTCGAGAACGGTTCGGCGAAGTGCGTCGGGATACGGGTGATGGTGGTGAAGCAGGCACGTGGCGGCCATTTCCAGGCCACGGCCTTCGATCCGCACGAGCGCGACGTCCACGCCGTCACTGCTCGTCCCGCTCATCGCCCCCACAACATGGCGTACCGGCATGCCGGAGAGGATACAGGGGTGGCGGGCGGCCAACAATGTTCCGTAGTTGAGCGCACGCCCCCGGCCCGGCTATAATCGCCTGCGGAATCAAGTGTCCTTCGGAGGTCGTATGGCAGAGAAAGAGAAGCAGCAAGGCAGCGGAGCGGGTGAGAAGCAGTCCGATGGCGGCACCGCCACGGCCAAGCCCAAGCGCTCGCCCAAAAAGTCCCCCGCGAAAAAGCCCCCGCAACTTTTGCCGCCGTGGAAGGTGCTTCTGCACAATGACGACAAGAACTCTGTGGATTTCGTGATCCACACGATCATGGAGCTCACCCCCCTGAAGGAGCCAGAGGCCGTCGAGCGCACCAAGGAGGCCGACAAGACCGGCCTCGCCCTTCTGCTCGTCACCCACAAGGAACGCGCCGAGTTGTATCAGGAACAGTTCACGTCCAAGGGCCTGGTCGTCACGATCGAGCCCGACGAGAAGTAGGCTTCACCCGCAATTCATAAAATTGCCCGACGGGTGCCCGGGTCTGTCGTCCATTCCCTCCGCCGGTACTCCGGGGAAGGGAATGCGAGGTGAGTCCAGAGTTCAAGCGTTGAAGGGTTCAATCGTTCAAGTGGCATCAACTCTTGAACCCTTAAACCTTTGAACCCTTGAACTTTCTTGCCCCCACCCCTGCCCTCCCCCGGAGTACCGGAGGAGGGAGTAAGCACTCCGCTAAAAAGCACCCCGCCGCAACTATCGCAGCCGGCTTTCACACGAATTCGCACTGCCGACCCAGCGCCTTGCCGAGCATCTCCAGGTATTTCCCGGCCGGGACGTCGATCGCACCGAATCGGCGGAGGTGCGGCGTGGTCGCCTGGCTGTCGAGCAACTCAAACTTCCGCTCCCGCAGCCGATTGACCAGATGTACGAGCGCCACCTTGCTCGCATCAGTCCGGCGGTGAAACATGCTCTCCCCGAAAAACGCCGCTCCGAGGCTCACGCCGTAGAGGCCACCCACTAACTCGCCTTCCTGCCACGTTTCGACGCTATGGGCGAAGCCCATCGCGTGCAGCCGCAGGTACGCGGCTATCAGCTCGTTGCTGATCCACGTGCCGTCCTCGCGGGCTTCCATGCAGCCGCGCATCGTCGCCTCGAAGCGGTAATTGATCCGCACATCGAAGACGGGCGGATCCTTCCGCATGAGCTGGCGCAGCGTCTGCGGGACGTGGAAACGCTCGTCCAGCGGGACGATCCCTCTTGGCTCGGCGGTGTAAAACCGGATGACGCCGTCCCGGCCGGCCATCGGGAATACACCCTGTGCGTAGGCGGACAAGAGGGTTTCCGGGTCAAGACGCATCGGCAGTTCGCAGTAATCGAGGCAGGCCGGGCGGGAAACGCCTTCCCGCCGGGAGGAGGATTCTACCAAATGCGGTGACGAACCGTCGGCGCGAATCTCACGGCGATTGTTGTCCGATTGCGTCGTACTGCTTCCACTGCCCGGCGGTAAGGGCT
Organism: Phycisphaerales bacterium; assembly: GCA_028288775.1. Lineage (GTDB taxonomy): Bacteria > Planctomycetota > Phycisphaerae > Tepidisphaerales > Tepidisphaeraceae > RYN-428. The sequence goes on from JAQGHP010000694.1 coordinate 8,942, forward strand.
TTGTTGGCCGACTCCGCCCGGGCCGCGTCCGATGCCCGCGTGGCCTGCAAACGAGCCGCGGCGATGGAATCCAGCACGCGGACCATATCGCCATCCGCGGCGTTCTTCGCCGATTCGCCGGAGGCCTTTTCCCACGCGAGGAATGCGTCGCTGATTCGCCGTTGTTCGGATTCCGTCGTCTCGATCTTCCCGCCGTCGCGCACCTCGGCGAGCAATTGCGCCTGCGCGGGCGTGATCCCCAGATCTTGCTGCATGCGCCGATCCTTTGCGATTTGCGTGGCCGCGGTGATCAGCTTGATCTGCTCGGGAGAGAGGAAGTCTTTTCGTTTGTAGAAGAAGCTGACGTTGAGCTTGCCGTCGCGGGCGCGGACTATCTGCGCCGCCGCGGGGCCGGCGGTGGCGTCCCATTGATTCTTTGCCGTCGCGGAGGCGTGTACCCCGTCGCCAGGATTGTGGTCGAGCATGACGATGTTGTCCGGCCACCCGCCCCGCCAATACCACCGCGCGACACCGCCCGCGAGCGCGAGGCACGCGAGGATG
>JAQGHP010000388.1 GCA_028288775.1 Phycisphaerales bacterium
TGTTCATTCGTGTCCCCCTTCGTGCCCTTCGTGGACCGCATTTCTTGGATCAATGCCGAACCGCGCCCGCGTTTCCAGGCACAGTTCCCCGCCTATTTCATATTCGCGGCAGATGTTGGGCCGATCTTCGTGATGGGTGCATTTGCCGGTCGTAGGTTCCCACCAGATACATGGCCGGTTTTGTGCGACCAGATCGGCTTCGATCTTTCTTGCTTCGTACACCTCGCGCTGTAGTTCGACCGGGATGAAATCGATTTCGTCCAGATAGGGGGGAACGCTGACCTCCCGGCAGCAGACGCCGCAGCCTGCGCAGGTGGTTACGGGCTCAGGCGCCAGCACATTGAGCGATTGGGGGGAGCGGATTTCACGGGGGACATCCATCGGGCGAAGCTTACGAACCATTTCATTGCCCGGCAACTTCCGTGGAACTTTTACGCGGCTGCGTAGTCCAATGCACGTTGTTGAGAATGCTTTGGAATGAAAGGGCCGGAAATGAGGAAATACACGGGACTGGCGGTGTCGGCGATCCTGGCTGCCGCGGTGGCGGGTGCGCCGCGGGCTTGCTTTGCGGAGGCCGATGCCGCCCAGGCGTATCAGGACGGCAAGGCGGCGTTTGCCGCGGGACAGTTCGATAAGGCGCGCGAGCTGTTCGCGAAGGCTTCGGAGACGGACGTTAAAAATCCCGAAGTCTTCCTCATGCTCGGCAAGGCTGATTACGAGCTGGGGAAAGTCAGCGAAGCCATTGCAGCGTGGAGCAAGACGGTCGAGCTCGCACCGCAGGAGCCGTTCGCGGCGAAGATGCTTAAGCAGCTTCGCGGGGAAGGGGCGGACGCGGAGCAATCGGTAAAGCTCGTGCAGGCGCTCGTTGGCGACGAGCTTTACGAGGCCGCGGTGGAGAGTGCTGATAAGGTGCTGGCCCGCGCGGCGCTGGGGGATGAGCAGCGCGTGCAGGTGATGTTGCTCAAGGCCGAGGCGCTGTTGGATTTGAATCGCCCACGGGAAGCGCAGGCGGCGGTGCGGGAGGCGGTGGTCAAGTTCCCAAAGCTCGTGGATCAGGGACGTGCGGACGTGTTGGTCGCCCGCGCGAAGATTCGCGGCGGGGGCGACACGACTGCTGAGGGCGTGGCGCTGCTGAACAAGGTGATTGCCGATCATCCCAATACGCCCGAAGCTGCCGCGGCACAGCTTGAATTGCTTTCATTTGAGCTTGAGCAATCGCCTACTCAAGCGGGCGTGGACGCGCTGGCGAAGTGGGTGGGCGCGCATGGGGACGACTCGTCCGCGGACAAGGCCCGCCGACGGCTGATTGCCGCGGATTTCGCGCTGACCGACCGCACCGCGGACGCCGGTCCGGAATCAACTCTTACTGCCTCCGATCGCGCCGCCCTCGACGTCGCCGCCACGCTGTACAAACGGCTGGTGCGATCCGAGGCGGCGCTCAAACTAACGCAGGAGATCGTCGCGCATTTCGATTCCCATTACGCCGCCCACCGCGCATACGCGGCGGCGGCGGAAGGAACGGCGGCGCTGGTCAAAGCCGCGCCGCCGGGCGCGAGCCTTTCGGTCGCGATGCACGCGCTGGCGCGCTACCAGGTGGAACTCGCGCTGCGCGATGCGGCACGCCAGGTCGATGGCGGCCAGCCTGCCGCTCAACTCCCCAAGGCGGTGGCCGATGCGCTGGCGACTCTCACGGCGATCAATCAGCAGTTCCCCTACGACCCCGCATGGCGGCAGCAGGCGGAATTCGCCGAACGGCTGCGGAAATTGGGCGAGCCGCTGCCTTGGCCGGCGAAGGTGACGGAGGCCAAGCCGCCGTTCCAGTGGGCGGTGGCTGTGGCGCTGCCGGTGGCGAGGTCGAACGATGCACCGGCGATGGAGCAGGTGACGCGGACGATCGGGGCGATCGTCACCGATTGCGTGCGACCGAATCAGTCGGGGTCACTGGCGATTGCGCTGGATATCAACGGGCGGTTGCTCGCAGTGCTTGCGCCGGAGCAACCGGGGTGGCTCGATGCGATGTGGCAGCGGGAGAGCTTGCTCGACGCCCAGGCCGTGGCGCTGATCGGGGACAATTTGAAGGCGGGGCATGCGGAGCAGAACGGGGCGATAAGTCCGCCGCAGACGGAGTTGATCGCGACGTTGGCGAAGATCGTGGCGCGGGATGCGAAGCAGATTCCCGCCGCGGTCGATCGACTTCGCTCGCACCTTCAGCCCTGGATATCGTCAGGGTATTACGCGGTCGCGCAGGACGCCTACGCGAAGCTGGCGGCGGCGCTGCCGGTGTCACAACAAAAGGCGGCGCAACTGGCCGCGATCAATTCCACGGTCGCACAGGTGCTGCGCGAGCAGGAGCATCTGGTTGCGACCGGCCTGGCCGTCCCGCGGAAACTTGCGCCGGGGATTGAGGGCGCTCTCAAGCAGCTTTACGCGCTCCAGGCGGATTTGCCCGAGGGCGATCCACTGCTGGCGCAACTGCGCGGATCGATTGAGAACATCGTCGCGCAGTACAAAAAGCTTGAATACTTCGACATCGCCGAGCAGGCGATCGCGGTGAAGGCGGACAAGGCCGTGCCGGCGGCGGACGTCTTCGCGCAGTTCGAGCTGGCCAGGTTGCGGGATGAGCAGGCCCGCCGGGATTTGGCCGTCACGCTCAAGAATTACAACGCCGCGGAGAAGCTGGCGCTCGCGCCCAGCGCCGCATCGGCGATCGACGCATACGAGAAATTCATCACCGATCATCCCGCCGACCCGCTGGCGGGAAACGCGGCGGAAGGCGTGTTCGAGATCGCACGCACCTTCGAGCGTTACGGGGCGTACGACGTGGCGGCGGAGGTTTACCGCGGGTTCGTCGCGTTTGCCGAGAAGAACAAGGTGCTGCTCCAGGCCGAGCCGGGGAACAGCAGCCCGGCGGAGCGGGCGGCGTTCGCCGCGGCCGCGGCGCTGGACGCCAAGGCGCGGGACGTGCTCGTCAAATCGGTCGCGGCGCGAAAGAGCACCGACGCGTCGCCGGCGAAGCTGAGCGACGAGGCAGCCGCCGCGCTGCTGGCTTATCGTGACTTTATCAAGGCGCGGCCACAGAGCCCGCTGGTCGGATCTGCGATTCAGCGGGTCATGGCGATCGCACTGGAATACGCCCGAGCGGACGCGTGGGATGTGGCCGAGGGTGTTTACGGGAGCTTGCTGGACGGCGCGACGAACGTGAAAGACCCGGAGCGCATCGCGTTTGCGCGGGGGATGTGCCAGGTCGGGAAGGTGATGCCGGACCATGCGAAGGAAGTGCTTGGGGCGCTGACGGCGGGGCGTTTCGCGCGGCCGGGGCCGCATGAGCCGGCCGAGGCGCTGGCGACTGCCGATGAAATGAGGGAGCTTGAAAAGAGCATCGACGCCAAGGCGAAAAACTCATTCGCGGTGACTCAACCGGCGGGGGGGCCGGTCGCGGCGTCAATACCCGCGCCGGCGGCACTGCCGGAAGCGCCGGCGATGAAACCTCCGGCCTCGAATCCGGCGGTCGGGCTCAATCTTCCGGTTGACGTGACGCAGGCGAAGGCCGATGGGGAAGTCCTCGCGGCCATTTCGCGCCAGGAAGCGCATCGGGCCCAGCTCGTCGCCAATCTTCGCGACAACGTTCAATTCGGGGGCAAGCGGATGGAACAAGGGCAGGCGCAGGGCGGAGGCGGCGCGGGCGGCCAGCCGCAGCCGGGTGGCCAGACGGTCCAGCAGGCGATTGCCCAGCCGCCGCCCGTCGTCTCACCCGAAGAACTCGCCCGACAGCAGGCGGCGCTCGACGCGGCTTACAAGATTTTCGCCGGGATCACCGCGAAGTACCCGCAGAGCGTCACCGCATCACAGGCCCGTGGGGAGATTCTCGTGGCGGTCGGGTGGTGGCGCGGCACGGGGCAATGGGATCGTGCCGCGGCCCTCGCGCGGCAATTCCTTGCCGACAATCCCAAGGACATCGATCTTCCCAAACTGCGCCTCGGCATTGCGCAGGACGCGATGGCGTTCGCCGCTCAACCGGTGAACGGCAAGTCGACCAAACAAGAAATGCTCGGCGAGGTGGCGCAGCGCTTCAACACGGCCCGCGATGAGCTGACGAAAATCCTGGCCGACTTCCCCAAGGAAGACGCGCTGCGACAGGAGGCCCAGTGGCAGATCGCCACCAGCTTCCTGACGCAGGCTCGCGTGGTCGATTCATTCAGTCCGACGCTCGCCCGGGGGCAATACGCCCGGGCCGCGCGGGAATTGCAGCGGGTGGCGGTGGAGTATGCCGACAATCCGCAGATCAAAAACGTCCCGCAGATGCTCGCGTCCGTGGCGCAGGAGCTTTCGGCGCGCGGGTATTACGAGGAAGCCATCTCGACGTGGAATGATCTGGCGATCAACGACCCGACCGAGCCGCTGGCGCAGCAGGCG
>JAQGHP010000703.1 GCA_028288775.1 Phycisphaerales bacterium
ACCCGCGCACCTCCCGCATCATGGATCTGCGCACCGCCATCTCAGAGGCGGTGGGCGCGCACAATCTCGACCGCGCGGTCGAGCTGTATGTGGAGCTAAAGACGAACGACGCGCAGCAGGTGCTTCCCCGCCAGCAGCAGCTGGACGTGGCCAATCACCTCGCCGCCCAGCAGCGCTATCCGCAGGCGGCGGAGGCGTATGAGATTTTCATCCAGCAATATCCCCGGTACGAGCAGCTCGAGCATGTGGAGCTGATGCTCGGGCTGATTTATGTGCGGTATTTGAATCAACCCGACCGCGCCCGCAATTATCTAACCAAGGCCGCGGCAAAGATCCATTCCGGCCGCGAATTGGACATGGCCCGCGACGAGCTGTCGCGGCTGGGGCCCGGCGGGCCGGTAACGCCGCCGCCGCAGCAGGGGCAGTGGATATAAGGGGGAGTGGGTGTAGGTTCAGGGTTCGGGTTCAGGTTCGGAGAAATGGGCGAATGAGGACGGAACGCACGATACATGGCGGTCGGCATCGTAGGTATCGGGTCGGTTTGAAAAGCGGGGTGCCACAGGTCGCGGTACTCCGAGACCTGTGCTTCTGATAGCCCGAAAGCGCAGGTCTGCGAGTACGCCAACCAATGGCACCCGGCGGACCTCTTAAACTGATCCGCCGCCGAATCGCATTGTCTCTCGACCGCGTTGCAATGCCTTGTGTATGATGGTCGTGGCTTGACGCGATGAAAGAGGCCAGACGTGTTGGATAATCGGCAAGGTTCCTGGGCTCCGGTTTCGCAGGATGCGTTGGCGTCGGCGGGTTTCCCCGGGGTGGCGGAGGCGTGCCGCGGTTGCGGGGGGACGCTGCTTGGCCTGCCCGTCGCGGCGCGATATTGCCCCAAGTGTGGAAGCGATCTTCGCGCGTTGAACAATTTGCCCGTGCTTGTTGCGTCCAACTCGGCGACGGGCGCACCTCCTCAAACCGGTGCATCCACTATCTCGTCGCGGCCGACGTCCTGGCCCGCATTCATCTTGCAGTCGCTGCGATTTCAGCCGATCCCGCCTCCGCTGCCTGGCGAAGCGAGCCGGTCCATGATCGTGATGGGATATGCCCGCGCGTTGTTTCGACTGGGCACTCGCTATGAAAGCGGGCTGGGCGCAAGTCGAAATACCAACGAGGCGCATCGCTGCTTTTTTAAGGCCGCCCGTTTGGGTGATGTCGATGCCCGTGCCCGGTTGACCTCGGCTGATGAGGCCGGTCCCGGTCCCGGTGCGCCTCACCCGTAGGGTCCTGTAACGGATCCCGCTTTCGAGCCCGCCTCCCGGCACATCCTTTGCCTACGCATTGCCGTCTAACTGCATTCTCGCTCGGCGCGAATGTGGTTGTGTGTTCTCACGGAGACGCGGCAGTGGTGAGCATCGGCCTTCATCCCACCTCCGATGCATCGGCGCACGCGGGCGATCCGCAGGGCGGAGACAGGGGGGATGCGCATGCGGCGACGTCTTCGCCCAGCCCCGGGCATCATCGTTTCCGCGGGTGGTGGGGCGTGATCAAGCAGGCCGCCGCGGATTGGATGGAAGACAACGCGACGCGGCTGGCCGCTTCCCTCGCGTTTTACACGATGCTCTCGCTCGCGCCGCTGCTGGTCATTGCAATCAAAATCGTCGGGGCAATTTTTGGCGAAGACGCGGCCAAGGCACAAGTCCAGAACTACACGCGCGAATGGATGGGCGAACGCGCGTCGTCCGCGGTGGCGCAGATGATCGGCCCCTTCGCCCGGCCGGGCGCGGGGATCCTCGCCACGAGCATCAGCGCGATCGTGCTGCTGGTTTCCGCGAGCAGCGTATTCGGCGAACTGCAGGATGCGCTCAACACGGTGTGGGAAGTGAAGCCGCGGCCCGATCGGCGAATCTGGAACATCATCAAGGAGCGATTTTTCTCCTATGTGCTGGTGCTGGGCACGTGTTTTCTACTGCTGGTTTCGCTGATCATCAGCGCGGCCCTCTCAGCCCTGACGCGATCATTCGATGGCGACCCCAAGAGCGTCGTGTGGGAAGTGATTAACTTCGCGCTTTCCTTCGTGGTCATCACTGTCCTTTTCGCGTTCATCTTCAAGTATCTGCCGGACGTGAAGATCCGGTGGGGCGACGTCTGGATGGGAGCCGCGGTTACCGGGGTGCTATTCACCGTGGGCAAACTGCTATTGGGCTGGTACCTGGGCCGCGCCAGCACCACCAGCGTCTACGGGGCGGCGGGGTCGCTGGTGGCGATGCTCCTCTGGGTCTATTACTCGGCGCAAATATTATTCTTCGGAGCGGAGATCACCCAGGCCACCGCGCACCAGACACGCCCGCGCGTGCAGCCGACGGAGAATGCCGTGAAGGTGACAGAAGAGAAGCGGGCCCAGGAGGGAATGCCCAGTAAAGAGAAAGTACATGCCGCGGCGGGCGTGCCGCTGCCGAAACCCGCCGACGCGGAGCACGATCGGCACTGAACGCGGATGCGCCAAACGCGCTTGTGGTGCAGCCTTTCAGGCTGCGAATGCAGGCTGATAAGCCTGCACCACAAAATACGAATCGTGCATCCCCAGGCCGTTCCTTTGGGGCCGACGGATCTCCACTGCGGAATTCAAGGAGCTAATCGTGGCAGAGTCGAAAACTTCGATCGTAACGCTGGTCAAGCAGACCTACGCCATTTGGTCGAGCCACAACGCGATGCGGCTGGCGGCCTCGCTGGCGTTCTACACGATGATGTCCCTCGCGCCGCTGCTCGTGGTCGCGCTCACGATCCTATCCTTCGTCTACGGGCCGCACGCACGGGAACGGCTTCAAGGGCAGGCCGGATCGTTCGTGGGCTCCGAGGGCGGAGCCGCGATCGCGCAGATGCTTCAGAAGGCCAGCCAGGGACATCAGGGGATCGTGGCGGCGGTCATCAGCTTCGTCATCGCGCTGATCAGCGGCAGCGGATTGTTCGTCAGCCTGCAGGATGCGCTGAACACCATCTGGGACCTCCGGGCCCGACCGGACGCTGGGTGGAAGGCGATGCTCGTGAACCGGCTCACGTCGGCGGCGATGGTCTTCGTCGCGCTCCTGCTGCTTGTTGCTTCCTTCGCGGTGACGGCAGTGCTGGATTCGGTGGTGAAGCGCCTGGGGCCTTTCGCCAGCGTGCTGACGCACGTGGGCGATATCGTGGTTTCGCTGGGGCTCATCGCGTGTCTCTTCGCGCTCGTTTTCAAGTACCTGCCAGATGCAAAGATCTCCTGGTCGGATGTGTGGCCCGGCGCGATCGTCACGGCTGTCCTGTTCATCCTGGGCAAGTATGGGCTGACCGCGTATTTCCGCTTCGCGTCCGTCGCCAGCCCATACGGGGCGGCGGGTTCGCTGGCCGCGCTGCTCATCTGGGTGTACTACTCCTCCATGCTGCTCTTCCTGGGCGCGGCGTTCACGCGTGCGTACGTGGAGCGCACGGGCAAGCCGGTGCAGCCGGATCAATTTGCGATCAGCCTTAGCCCCGAGGACCGGGTCAAGGCGGGAGTAATAACGCCGCACGACATCGAACATGCCGCGGCGCGGCAGGGGGAACGCGCGACCCCGGCGTGGCCGGAATATACGCCCGCCAAGCCGCGCAGCGCGTCCCCGGCCGCTGATGGCCGGTCCAACAAGGCTCGCTACGTGGCCGCGGGTGCGGGGCTGGCGGTTGGGGCGTTGGTGGGTGGGTTAAGCGCGCTGACGATGACCAGCGACGAACGCCGCATGCGTCGTCGGGCGGAAGAGCTGCGACTCCGCGACCGTCTCGAAGAGGCTGAGAGACGGGTGCGGCGTGCGGGGAATGTGCAGGATTATCTGAAACGAATGCAGATGGGCGAGCGGATCGACAAGGTGGAGGACGAGGTCCGCGAAGTCGCCCGCCGGGCGAAAAGGTATGCGCGGCAGG
>JAQGHP010000442.1 GCA_028288775.1 Phycisphaerales bacterium
AGCACGCTGGCATGACCGTTGCCCTCCGCCCCATCGTAAGCGGCACGTTTCAAAGTGAGCGGGCCCCATTCAGAACACCTTCCCGTAAAGGAGTACACAAATGTCCGCAGCGAACCCCCCCACCGCGCAGGGCTTAAGCTCGGCGGGCGCGCTCTCGCGCGAAGACGCCGCAGAGGCGCCGGGCCGCAATGGCGCATCGGGTTCCCAGCAACCCGAAACCAACGTGCCCGCGCGGGAGCGCTGGGTTTCGGGGCTCACGGGCGGAGCGCTCGTGTTGACCGGCTTACGGATGCGCTCGCTGCCAGGCGCCGTCCTTGCCTTGGTCGGCGGCGCGATGCTTCATCGCGGCTACACGGGACATTGCTACGGCTATCAGGCGCTGGGGATCAATCGCGCCCGCGGCGAAGGTGCCGCTCCCGAGGAATATTTCGAGCGGGGGATTCATGTTGCGGAGAGTGTGACGATCAATAAGTCGGCGGAGGAGTTGTACCGCTTTTGGCGCGACCTCGAGAACCTGCCGCGGGTGATGGATTACCTCCAGTCCGTCCGCAAGATCGATGACAAGCGATCGCACTGGGCCGCGAAGGCCCCCGCCGGTGTCACGGTGGAATGGGACGCGGAGATTATCAACGACGAGCCCAACGCGCTGATCGCATGGCGTTCGCTCTACCCGGCGAGCGTGGACAACGCGGGTTCGGTGCGCTTCATTCCCGCGCCCGGCGGGCGCGGTACCGAAGTCCACGTCTCCCTTGACTACATCCCTCCCGCGGGCCGGGTCGGATGGGCCGTCGCCAAGCTCTTCGGCAAAGACCCCGCCGCGGAAGTGCGCGAAGACCTCCGCCGATTCAAAGCCATGATGGAAGCCGGCGAGGCCCCCACCACGCACGGTCAACCTCACGGCAAACGCGGTATCCTCGGCAGCGTCATGGCCACGGATTGAGCGCGCGGCTTTGGCGACTAGCGCCTGCTCGCGCGCCGAAACCCTCAGTCCTCAAACTCTGCACTCTTCATTCTGCACTCTGCACTTACCCAAAAAAGAGGTGTCCCATGAAAGCAGTCTGTTGGAACGGCAAAGAAGACATGCGTGTCGAGAACGTCCCCGATCCCAAACTCCTCACGCCCGACGACGTCATCATCAAAACCACCACCACCGCCATCTGCGGCTCCGACCTGCACCTCTACAACGGCTACATCCCCACCATGCAGCCGGGCGACATCGTCGGGCATGAATTCATGGGCGAGGTCGTCGAAACCGGCAAGCAGGTGAAGAAGCTCAGGAAGGGCGACCGCATCGTAGTCCCCTTCACCATCTCCTGCGGCAAGTGCTTCTACTGCAAGCAGGATTTGTGGTCGTTGTGCGACAACACCAACCCCAACGCGTGGATGCTGGAAAAGACCTACGGCGCATCCTGCGCCGGCCTCTTCGGCTACTCGCACATGATGGGCGGATACGCCGGCGGGCAGGCGCAGTACGTCCGCGTTCCCTTCGCGGACGTGGGGCCGCTGAAGATCCCCGAAGGGCTGCCCGATGAGAAGGTCCTGTTCCTGACCGACATTTTCCCGACCGGCTACATGGCGGCGGAAAATTGCAACATTAAAGACGGGGACGTCGTCGCGGTGTGGGGCTGCGGGCCGGTCGGACAGTTCGCCATTCGCAGCGCGTACATGCTGGGGGCTTCCAAGGTAATCGGTATCGATCACGTTCCCGAACGACTACGCCTGGCGGAGGCGGGCAAGGCGACGACCATCGACATGGACAGCGAGGACGTCTTTACAATGCTCAAGGAACTCACGGGCGGCCGCGGGCCCGATGCGTGCATTGACTGCGTTGGCCTTGAGGCGCAGGGCCACACGCTCGATGCCTGGTATGACCGCGTGAAGGTGGCGACGTACATGGCGACCGACCGATCGCACGCTCTACGGCAGGCAATCGACTGCTGCCGCAAGGGCGGAACGGTCTCCATCCCGGGCGTCTACGGCGGGTTCCTCGACAAGTTCCCACTGGGCGCGGCCTTCGGCAAAGGTCTAACCTTCAAGATGGGCCAAACGCATGTGCAGCGCTATCTCAAGCCGCTGCTGGATCGCGTGCAGAAGGGCGAGATCGACCCAAGCTTCGTCATCACGCACCGAGGCTCGATAGACGATGCCCCGCAAATGTACGACACGTTTTCGAAGCGCGTGGAAGGATGCATCAAGGTAATACTCAAACCCAACGGCGAAACGACGCCGATGCACGCGTAAGCGGTGCGACTGGTCGCGAGCCTCTTCTTCGTGTTATTCGTGGCTTCCCCGACTTGGGATTTCGTCATTCGGGTTTGGGTTTTGGTTCGGATTTCGGGGATTCGGAATTCGGATTTGCAATCCGCTTTTTCGCCACCAACCTCCCCCACAACACCCTTGTATCCCGGCGGTAAGCAATTTAGACTCGTAAATCCCTGACCCCGATTCCCCTTGGCCTGGGGAGGGAGTCGGGCCGGTCACCTCATACCACGCTACCGCGAAGGAGATTCGATGAAACGGATCACGAAGGACGGCACCCTGCGTGCGGGAACTAACCGCCGCGATTTCCTCAAGCATTCGGCGCTCGTCGCCGGCATGGGCGTCTGGGTCGCCACGGGCAAACGCGCCGTCGGCGTCGAAAACCAGTCCGCCAATGACAAGATCAGCGTCGCCAGCATCGGCATCGGCGGAAAAGGCGACAGCGACTCCGACCAGGCCGCCAAGCACGCCAACCTCGTGGCCATCTGTGACATCGACGACAAGCGCCTCGACGCCAAGGGCAAGCGCTATCCGGACGCGAAGAAGTTCACCGACTTCCGCGAGATGTTCGACAAGATGCACAAGGAGATCGACGCCGTCACCATCTCCACGCCCGACCACACCCACGCCGTCGCCACCATGATGGCGATCAAGCTGGGCAAGCACGTCTACACGCAAAAGCCCCTCACGCATGACGTGTGGGAAGCCCGCCAGCTCCGCCTCGCCGCCCGCGAGCACAAAATCGCCAGCCAGATGGGCAACCAGGGCTCGGCGGAAAACGGCCTGCGCGAAGCGGTCGAGATCATCCATTCGGGCGCGCTGGGCGCGATCAAGGAAGCCCACGTCTGGACCAACCGCCCCATTTGGCCGCAGGCCCCCGGCGTGATGGCCCGCCTGCCCGAGGAGCCGATCCCGTCGAACGTTCACTGGGATGAGTTCATCGGCACCGCCCCGATGCGCCCGTACAACAACAAGTACCAGCCCTTCAACTGGCGCGGCTGGTGGGACTACGGCACCGGCGCGCTGGGCGATATGGGCTGTCATACCGCCAACCTTTTGTTCCGCGCCCTCAAGCTCGAATACCCCACCTCCATCCAGGGCGACGCCGGGGACCTTAACCCCGAAACCTACCCGTCCTGGGCCACCGTTAATTACGAATTCCCCGCCCGCGGCGACATGGTGCCCGTCAAGGTCACCTGGTACGAAGGCCACAAGAACGGCCAGAAGAACCGCCCGCCGATCGAACTGCTCCAGGGCGAAAAGTTCGTGGACAGCGGCTCGCTGCTCGTCGGCGAAAAGGGTACGCTCTACTCGCCCGATGACTACGGCGCGAACTACGTGCTGCTCTCGAAGGAAGCATTCAAGGACTACAAGAAGCCCGAGCCGACCCTCCCCCGCAACGGGAAGAGCGACGAAGGCATGAAGGTCGAATGGCTGGAAATGGCCCGCGGCGGCAAGCCCGCCTACTCCAACTTCGACAACGCCGGCCTGCTCGCCGAGTTCATCCTGCTGGGCAACGTGGCCATCAAGGCCGAAGGCAAGAAGCTCGAATGGGACGGCCCGGGCCTCAAGTTCTCCAACGCCCCCGAAGCCAACAAGTTCCTCAAGCGCGAATACCGCACCCCCTGGTCGCTGTAAGGCGAACGGGATTGCAGAAGTAAGCAGGAAGGGCGGACGATGTGAGTCGTCCGCCCTTCTGTTGATATCCGATCAACCCGTCCGTCGAACATTTGGACGCGGTCCGCCGACGCCAAATCCCGTGGCACGGGCGGCCCGCCCATGGTCGGCGGTATTCCGCCGCTGATCGTGTCGCACAGCCGCCCCCGGCTGTGTCTTTCGTTTCCGCCTGCGGCCAACTTTCAGCCGCGGTAGGATGAGAAGTATAATGTCCCGGATGCTCCGCCGACTTTTTACGCTCGTGTCCGCGCTGTCGCTCGTGTTGTGTGTGGCGACGTCCGTGCTGTGGATACGCAGCGGTAGCAGCTCGGATGCTTTTTATTTCGGCACGGGCGGCGGGACGGTATGGACATTGTGGAGCGGCCGGGACTGGATCAACCTGGCCCGATACCGTGGCTGGCCCAATCCTCCGCGTTTCCGGCACGATTCGCAGTCGAACTTAGGCCCCATCTTCGCCTTAAACACATTCGGCGGCGCGCATTCCATCGGATGGGA
>JAQGHP010000444.1 GCA_028288775.1 Phycisphaerales bacterium
TTGCACTGGGAGATAAGCAGGTCCGCGTAGCGGATGCTCGCATCATAATTCGCAGACTGGTTGATGTAGCTGCGGCTGACCAAGGCGTTGGGCCGGAGCAGCTGCACCGCCGCCTTGGGCACCTCCACGTCCTTGCCCGTCCAGGTGCCGCCCCCGATGACGTAGGGAAACGCCTCGACCGCCTCCCGTGCGCGGGCATGGAAGGGGGCGGCGTCCTGCGCCTTGACGTGCCGGGCATTGTCCGCGGCAATCGCGGTCAACACCCCGAGGCACAGCAGGGGCGAGGCGAGGATGGCTCCTTTGGACGTCATGGCTGTTTATCGGACCTTACCTTTACGATGCCAAGGTATACCGCATTACCGGAATCATGGCCCATCGGAGAACCCTGATAATCCCGAGAAGCATTAAGAATGAAATCGGCAGCATCAGCCACCCGCTGTAACTGTGGAAGACTTCGCCGACGTGCTTGGAATAGTATCCGCAGATCCAGATATTGGGCAGGATCCGCAGCACGTTGCAGAAAATGATCGCGATCGGGCTGGCCGCGAGTATGAGGAATCGCACGCTGTTCCGCAGCGGCAGGCCGAAGCAAAACGCGTAGCCGATAAGAATGAGGGCGAACACCATGCGAAGGCCGTTGCAGGCTTCAATGATGTTCACGGTCTTGTTGTTGATGCTCAGCAGGTTGCCGGAGCGTTCCACGTTCACGCGGACCATTTCGAACGCGCCCTGGGAAATCTGCGCCGTCCAGGTCTCCAGGGGCATGGCGATATTCTGGCGGAGCAACCCCGGCACGGGAATGAGAAACACCAGCACCGCCACCGCCGGGAAGAACCGGAAGAGCATGTGCTTGCCCAGCACGGAGGTTACGCACCCCAGCACGACGATGACCGCGCCGCCGTGCCAGAGCGACTGATAGTTGTGGTAGAAGCCGAAGGTGGTGATCCCCCAGCCGACGAGCGCGATGATAAGGCCGAGCGCCGTGCCGCTGGGCTTGCAGTGGCGGAAGCGGTGCCGCCGGACGAACACCATGCACGCGGCGACGATCGGCACGAGGAAGATATGGCTGTATTCCTCATCCGCGCGGGCCCAGTCGTAGATGTCGCGCCAGGCGTCCCAAGTCGCCAGTACGCCCACGGCGGCCATGAAGGTGGCCGCGCCGGCGTGCCAAAGGCTCCACCGGTCGGTGCGCATGGGCCAAAGCGCCACGCCGCGGCCTACCTTGCGGCGGGCGGCGGCGGGGTTTTCAAGGACGGGAGATGAAAGCTCGCTGACAGTCATCAGATTGAGGGTTCAGGGCTCAGGGTTCCGGGTTCAGGAAAACGCGTGTTCGTTAATTCCTGAACCCTAACCACCGGTCTTTCCTGCGGCCGGCGCCCCGTGGCCGTCGCGGAATTTTCGTTTGGGTTCCCGTTCCAAAGTCACGAGGCGGTCCACGGCGGTGCGGTCTCTTCGGACGATCGTTCCCGGGCAGGCCACCGAGCGGACGAGCACCGCGCCCGGCTCGACGATTGCGCCGGCCAGCACCACCGAGTCGTGGATGCGCGCCGTCGGGTCCACCGTCGCACCCGGCTCGATCAACGAGAACGACGGGCTCCAGTCTTCCGCCAGCGGGTCGGCCGCGGCGGGCGTGCCGCTGCGTCGGCGGTGGTAGTAGTGCAATGCCTGGATGTACCCTTCCAATGACCGCACCGGCAGGCCGGTCGGCCGCCGACGCTTCACCACCCGCACCTCGTACTTGCCCGCGATCAGCGGCAACCCCTGCTCTTTCATGTCCACGAATCCCGTGGACGGAAGCATCCTCAGGGTCTTGCGCGTCACGAGCATGATGCCGCTGGGCGTGCCGTCGTCGTGGCTAATGACCGCGACGTCCCCGCGCTTGCGCTGCAGGGCGGTGATGAGAAGGGGCAACGGGTCGAGCAGCACCTGGGCGGCGTTGGCCACGAGGATGAGATCATCGTCGTGGTAGTCGTCTGCCAGGTCGCGCAGGACGCCGCCCGTGCCGCGGTATTCGGAGAGGTCGCGCTCGACGCGGTAAGCGCCGATGTAGCGGACATCGGCGGAGCGCGGCTCGGGGGAGTTCTGGTTGACCATCACGCGGACGGGCAGCTTTTCCAGCCCCGCCGACCGCGCCACCTCGGCCGCCTGGGCGAGCCAGAAGTTCAGCAGCGATCCGCTCTCGTCCAGCGGCAAGTCGAGCACCGCGCGCCCCGTGCCCGAGCAGAGCGTATTGGCCCGCACCGATCCGCCCAGCAGCACCAGCGCCCGCAGGCGGGAAAGCGGGGCGGCCTCGTCGCTGGCTCTTTCCGACGGCGTGGCCCCGGAAGGCCACACCGAACGGGCCAGCTGCGCTTCGATTGGGGTAAACAGGCTCGGGGACGATTCCGGGGAAAGAATTTGCGGCACGACCTGCGAGCCGTCGAGGACGGCCGCATTGGCGCGACCAAGGTCGCCCTGCGCACCGAGCAGAATATCAGGTGCGGGCCCGGCGGAGACAGCCGCCGCGGGGCGTCGTCGGCCCAGCCGATAGGGAATGCCGCGCACCGCGCTGCGACCCAGCAGCGATGCCGCGAAAGGCACGCCGACGACCAAATAGCGTTTGAAGAGGCGCTTGGGCTCCTGGAGGAGGCGGTGGCTCCATTCCAGACCGGTCTTCTGCATCCACATCGGCGCACGCTTCACGTCGCCGCAAAGGAAGCTAAAGCTGTTGCCCACGCCCAGCCACCAGGACTTGGGCAGGATCGGGCGCAGCCGGGCGATGAGGCGTTCTTGTTTAGGCGAGCCCAAGGCGACGTAGACGATGTCGGGCTTGGCGGTCGAGAGGACTTCCATGACCCGCGCCATTTCGGCCGGGTCTTGCTCGAATCCGACCGGGGGGAAGTGCCAGCCGGCGACTTTCAGATTCGGATACCGCTCGGCGAGCACGCGCGATGCGCCCTCGGCGGTGGCGGGCGCGCCGCCTAACAGGAATATCGATCGACCCCGCATCCCCGCCGCGGCGGAAAGACTCGAGATCAGGTTTGACCCGGCAACCCGCTCGGGCAATGGCGTACCCTGAAGCCGGCTCGCCCAAACCAGCGGCATGCCGTCGGCGACAACCAGATCGGCCTCGGCAACCAATGCCCCGAAATTCACATCATTGAGATAACGGCGAAGGTGATCGAGATTCGGGGTGATGACGACCCCGCCCCGTGAAGCCTCCAACGCATCGAGCACGTGGTTGATGCAAACCAGTTCTGTGATCGCATGAACTTTCACGCCCAGCAAATCGATCGTGGGCAGGGCCTTGCCTGCTTGGGCCGCGGGAACACCATTGGCACCGTTGATCACACTCTCAGTCGAGCCGTCTCCGCTTCGGCGCGCCGGCTTGGGCCGGGCGAGCTCAGCAGTTTCCCAAGACGGCTCACGATACCGCAAATACATAAACCTTCCCTGTCCAAAGCGCGACCACGCGCCGACAGCGATTGCCGGCCGCATCGACGGATCCCAAATCGTCACGTCATGGACGAAGTCAGACCTTCAAGTTTCCGAGCACTGACCATGTCTGATATTGAGCCTTTGCGGGGTCCTATACCCTTGGATGCATCGGCCGTCGAACAAACCCACTGGATGATCGTGCGAAATATCGCCCCCTTTCCTCAATAAAGCAACTGCAATTATCGCGCCAGATCAGCCAAGGACGAATAGAGGAATTATCGGCCTGCGGGAGATGGGTAAACAAGGCAAAATGTGATGCGCTAAGCCTTTGCCGGTCGTGGGGTTTCATCCATGTGTTGCAAACCCCACCTTAACGCACGCCGTCAGGCCGTCGCGGCGGAGCGTCCGTCTCCCCTTGGCGAAATCTGTGAGCCATTCCACACGGTCGATTGGCGGTCATTGCACTCGCGCGTCGCCCGGGCCTTTCCAAAGGCGAGGCAGCGCCATTGGTACCTGCGCAGAAATTGCCGGAATGCGGCGTCCCCGTAGCGCTCCTTACCACCCAGCATGCTCTTAATATAACCCCAGAGCATCGCAACCCCGCCGACGAGCACCGGGGGGCGGGTCATCCTAAAGAGGGCGCTGGCAAGCATATAGGCAGGCCCCGTCCCCATAAAATACTGACCGACGCCGTGTCGCACGCGGCCCGTCCACCAGTTCTTGTGGCTCGTGCCCATCGGTCGAAGGTGCTCGAAGTTGATTTGCGGGTCATCCCAGCTTACCGCGATCCATCCGAGCATCCGGCAGCGGTGACAGTCGATACCGTCCCACATTAACTCCCGCACAAATCCGCCGATCTGCGTGAAACACGAAGTGCGGTAAAATTTCACCATGCCCACGGAATTCTCGTCGCCGCACATCTCACTGACCTGATTTCCCGCGCCATCCTTGAAGTAAGGCTTTCCGCTACACGTGCCAATGCGCGGATCGGCCTCCATCCGCTCCATCAGCGCCTGGAAATATTGTCGGGGTAAATCCAAATCCAGGTCAAATTTGCAGACATAGTCGAAATCCTGGGGGTTAATTGTGTCATAGCCGCAGTAGAAGGCATCAATGACCCCACCCCCCAGTTTACGGAACCCCCGGTTCTCCCGGCGGATGACTTTCAGGTAAGGCAGCTTCGCCGCATACTCGGCGAGAATCGCCGGCGTCTCATCGGTGGACCCATCGTCCACGATAATCCACAGGGCAGGCGGCACCGTCTGCCGGGCCACGCTGTCGAGCGTCCGCCGGGCAAACTTCGCCTCGTCCCGGCAGGGCGTAACGAGCAGATACCGGCGGGTAGCCGCCGGGAGGTTATCGGAATTGGCTAAAAACATCACTTTCGTCCCATCCGCCGGCCCATTCAGAGCAGGCAGTCGTACTCATTATCGTCGCTTCGCGCGAGGCGGTGAATCCCATTCGGCCCGCTGGCATTTTATAGACCCGGGACCGCGCGAAAGGGTAGAATCAAAACATGGCCACCGCAGTCAGCCCCAACCGCCCGCCTCCTAACGCCGAGGAGTGGCTTCGCGCTTTGGGCAACATTCCCTTACATCGGATCGTGATCGATCCCGCCCCCGGCACCGCGACGGTCGACGACTTGGTTCGCCTGGTCGAAGGCGATTCAAAGCGAATGGTCGAGCTGGTCAACGGAACGCTGGTGCAGAAGCCCATGGGCCTTCGTGAGAGCATCATCGCCGGCATTCTGATTACGCTCTTAAACAACATCGTAAGGCCGCGGCGATTGGGCGTAGTTTCCGGCGAAGCTGGCATGATCCGCATGTTGATGGGCAACGTGCGCATGCCGGATGTGGCATTTTTCCGCCGGGAGGATTTGCCCGGCGGCGAATTGCCGCGAGACCCCGCGCCCCAGTTGGCCCCCGCCCTCGCGGTGGAGGTGCTGAGCAAGAGCAACACGGAAGAGGAGATGCGTATCAAGGTTCGCGAATACTTCCAAAACCGAATCCGCTTCGTCTGGATTCTCGATCCGGATCCGCAGACTCTCCGCATTTACGACGCCCCGGATCGCTTCCGCCAACTTACGCGCGAAGACACGCTCACGTGTGAAGAACTATTGCCCGGCTTTTCCGTTCGCGTCGGAGAACTTTTTGAGATTTAACCCGCCGAGCGAGTGACCAGGACGCGGGGTTGTGTTTCAGGCCACCGCGGACGCATACTGCTGGGCTGCGGGGTGAAGGGGTAGCTCACTCACTTCCGGCCGCACCGGCGCGACGCGGCCTTCCAGCGCGCCGGTCAAAACTTCCACCAGCCGCCGCGACTCGGTCGTCACGTTGAATTCGGCTTCCACAGTCGCCCGGCCGGCTTTCCCGAACCGCTGACGCAGTCCCGAGTCTTCCAGAAGGGCGAGCGTGCGATCCGCCAGCGACGCGGCGTCGCCAGGCGGCACCAGGTAGCCGCTAATTCCGTCCTCCACCAATTCGGGCACGCCCGCGATCCGCGTTGCCACCACCGGCACGCCCGCGGCCATCGCCTCCATCAACACCACCGGCACGCCCTCGGCGAAGCTGGCCATCACGAACACGTCCGTCTCGGCCAGCAACTGCCGCACTTGTGTTTGCGATTGGTACCCGAGGAATTTCACGTTCGCTTCGACGCCCAAATCCCTGGCCTGTTGTTCGAGCTTGGCGCGATCCGGGCCGTCGCCGGCGACGGTCAGAAGGATGTCGCCGCGAGATTTTTTCAGGAGTGCGAGGGATTCGAGCAGCACCGGCAGACCCTTAACCGCGGCAAGGCGGCCGACGAACAGCAGCCGTTGGCCTTCGCCGGTGTGTTGTGCGGGCGCGAACTGTTTCGGGTCCACGCCGCAATGCACGACGTGCAGCTTTTCCCACTTTTCCTGTGGGGCGAAGACCATCGCCTGGCTGCGGCAGAAGTGGCTGATGCAGCAGACGAACAGCGCCCGCCGAATCTTCTCATCGATGCGCCAGTATTTGGGCTCGAAGAATTCCGCCGGCCCGTGCATGGTGAAGCTGAAGGTGAAGCCGCCCAGCTCCGAGGCGAGCATCGCCACCGAGCAACTGGAGTTGGAAAAATGGTTGTGCAGGTGGCTGAGCTGATTGTCGCGCATCGCCCGCGCGACCAATCCCGCCTCGGCGAAATACGCCATCTGCCACACCAGCGGCTTCACGCCCGCCGGGCGCACGAACAGCGCCGTCCGCAGCGCCGAGAAATACCGCCGGGGCGAACCGGCCAGCAGCTTCGCGTGCGTCTTGAACAAATCCCACGGGCAAAACGGCAGGAGATAGCGGGTGCCGGAGCGCTCGGCCTGCGTTTCCGGGCCCACGTTTTCTTTATCGGGCGGCCGACGGACGGAGAGCGTCTGCACGTGGACGCCCGCGCTGCGCAACGCCGCGACCTCGCGCTGAATGAACGTGTCCGTCGCGCGGGGGTATTCGCCGGTCATGTACGCCAACCGGAGGCTCACGCCGCGACCTCCGCTTTGGGCGCGCTCGCAGTTTGCTGCGCGAGCCCGGCGACCTTCGTCAGCTCCACGTCGCTCTTGCCAAGACTCCGATCGAGCGATTCGTCCAGCCCATATCGCGGCTTCCAGCCGAGCGTCAGCTTGATCTTCAGATTGGTGAACCGCAGCGGCTTGCAGCGGGCGTGCAGCCGGGCGGGGATGAACAGGCCGGGAATCTTCGCGCGGTTTTTGAACAGCAATTTGTTCGTCGTCACCGCCAGCCCCGCAAGCAGGCGCATCACGCTCCACGCCACCGGCACGATGATCGGCCGCGGCGAAAGCCGCTTGCGCAGCGTCGCGACGTAGCGGCGCTGCGTCGGCGGAGTGTCGTCGATCACGTTGAGCGTCTGGCCCAGCGCCGCCTCCTTCTCCGCCGCCAGCACGATCGCCTCGGCACAGTTCTCCACGTACGTCAGCGGCAGCTTCGCCCACGCGCCCGTGCGAATCCACACGCGCCCCGCCTGCATGCCCAGGCGCGCGGTGAATAGGTTGTCCTTCCCGTAGATCACGCCCGGGCGCAGGACGGTAAAGCCCCAGCCGTGCTGCGTGGCGTGCTCGCGGACGAGCCGCTCCTGCACGAGCTTTGTGTGCGCATATTCATCCCGCCCGAAGGCGTCTATCTCGAGCGGCGAATCTTCGGTGAGAAGGGAGAAGCTTGGGATTTTGAGATAGTCGTAGACGGAGAGAGAGCTGATCAGGACGATCCGCCGGACGTTGGCTTCGGTCATCGCGGCCAGCAGGTTTTCCGTGGCGACGACCGTCCCCGCATACTGGGTGTACATGTCCCCGCTCTTGGCCGCGGCAAGGTGCAGGACGGCGTCGGTGCCCGCGATGGCATCGACCAACCCGCGGCGCGAACGCAAATCCACCCGCACGGTTTCGAGATCGGGATGGTTCGCCCACCCGAGCTTCCCGGGGTCGGCCGCCGAGCGCAGCACCGCCCGCACCGCGTGCCCGCGGCGCAATGCCTCGGCCACCACATATCGGCCGAGAAACCCGTTAGCGCCAGTCACCAAAAGCTTCATACTATCGACCAATCACATCACGTATGAATTGTTTAGCCGCCCCGCTTGCGGGGCGTCTTTCGCTCGCGCGAAGCGCCTCGCAAGCGAGGCGGCTAAACGGTTGAGATCAACCCATGTAGGGTGGGCATACTCGCCCAC
>JAQGHP010000449.1 GCA_028288775.1 Phycisphaerales bacterium
TGTTCATCTGGAGCATCGCCGAGCCGTGGATGGGCGAATCCGCGGTCATCGAGTGGATGAACGCGATGTCGTCCACGCAGGTGGCGACGTTGGGGAAGAGGCCGGAGACGAGCTTTCCGCACTGGCCGTAGGGCTTGAATTTCCACTTGGGGCCAACCACGCGGCCGACGTTTTTCTTTCCGCCGCGACCGAAGGTTTTAATGGGGATGGTCTGCCCGTCGAGGTCGTAGAGCTTGGGCTTGTAGTCGAAGGTATCCACGTGCGAGGGGCCGCCGTACATGAAGAGGAAGATGACGCTCTTGGCCTTGGGGGCGAAGTGCGACGGCCGGGGCTCGCCCGGATTGAGCGCCGCGGCGGCCTTGTGCGCGCCCAGCGCCTGCTTGCCGAAGAACCCTTCGCCATCGAGCAACCCGGCCAATGCGACGCCGGTAAACCCGGCCCCCGCCTGCCAGAGGAATTCGCGACGGGTGCGACGGCAGAACGTATTGGCGGGCTTTTGTGGGTCACTACTCATAACGTCATCTCCGGCCCTGTTTTCCCCGATACCTCGACGCGGATCAAGGCAAATGCGCGTTAAGGCGAGCCTTTCCTCAATACGGAGGCCGGAACCGGCTGTTGACCAAATGCATGGTAGGGACCGTGCTGCGGGCAAGATCCATTCGAACTTATTCGGCCGTGGCGCCCGTGCCCGGCGGGCGGAGGGATGGCGATGGGGGAGAATCAGGAGAGGCACCATGATCCTCAGGCTCACCCGCATGCGGGGCACGGTACTTGCGCCACAGGACGTAGACGACGATTAACACGACCAGCGCGATCAAGCCGATGAGCATGCCCCCTTTGATTTTATGCAGAAGGTGCCAAAGCCTATGGCGATTGGCGGCGAACTTGTACCCGAGAAACAGGAACAACCCGCCGCTCACGATGGCGGCCAGGCCGTCGGCGATGAGGAATTTCACGAAGGTGAACCGCGTCGCGCCGGCCACCACGACCATCGCGCCGCGCACGCCCGCGAAGAGCCGGCCGATCGCCACCACCCACACGCCCCACCGCTCGAACCACCGCTCGACCCGGGCCATCCGCTTCCGGTCCACATGGCGGCCGATGAAGGGGATCTTGCTCACGTCATGGCCGAACTTGCGGCCGAGCAGATATAGCATGCAATCGCCGCCGATGATGCCACACCAGGCGCTGAAGGCGGCCAGCGCGAAATTCAGCTTCCCCTCATAAATCAGAAACCCGGCGGTGATCAGCGGAATGTCTTCCGGCAGCGGCAGCCCCAACCCGCAGGCGAACAAGACCAAAAAGAGGACGGCGCTCCCTCCCTTGGAAATCCACTCGACGATCAGCTTCGAGATGTCGATGTGCATGGGGTAGAAGTTGCTGATTGCCGGTTTCTGGTTGTTGGTTGCTAGTTGCTGGTGAAGGAAGAAGCAGAGGCGTCATTTGTCATGGGTCACTGGTCCTTTGTAAATCGCGGTCTGCCAATCCCCACCAGCAACCGGCAACTAGCAACCAGCAACTGCTAAATGTAATACATCTGCTGCTGCGCATTCCCGCTTCGGTTCAGGTGCTCCATGAGCTGTTCGAGGGTCATGCTGTCGAGGACTTCGTCCATCGCCTGGGTCAGGCGGTCGTTGAGCAGGTGGACGGCGACTTCGCCGGGGGAGAGGTCGGCAGCGGGTTTGCCCTCGGTGGCGGTGAGACGGCCTTCCAGCCGGCGGACGACCTCGCCGACCTGGATGTCCTTGGGGGGCCGGGCGAGACGGTAGCCGCCCTCGCGGCCGACCTTGCTCTCCAGAAAGCCCCCCCGCCGGAGCGTCAGCAGGATCGCTTCGAGGAACTTCGTCGGCAGGCCCTCCTGTTGGGACAGGTCGCGGGACTGGACGAACGTGCGCGGGTAGAGCCGGGCAAGTTGCACGACGGCACGCAGCCCATATTCGGTTTGCTTGGAAAGCCGCAATGCAGATCTCCGCAGAGGGGAAAAACCAGGCCTTCTGCCCGGGGGACGTATCGTAAGGAGACGGCACTGAATATTCCACCTCTCCCGGCGGTATACTAGGGATATGCGACCGCACTCTCTTGCCCTGTCCATTATGCTCCTGCTCTTGCTGCGCCCATTCGTGGGGGCGGCAGAGTTGCCCTCCAATGCCCAGTTGCAGGAGGCTACGCTCAACTACGCGGCATTGCAGCCGGGCCAGCAGGCGGTTGCCGCGGTCGTGCTGGATATCAAACCGGGATTCCATTCGCAGTCGCACAAGCCGACGGTGGAGGCGAACATCCCGTTCGTGCTGACGCCCGCCGCTAACGGGGCGGTGGAATACTTCGACCCCGTCTATCCGCCGGGCTCGATGGAAACGCTCCTTGGGTCGCTCCAGAGCGTCTATTCGGGGAAGGTCACCGTTTATCTGCCGCTGCAGGTCAAGAAGGACGCGAAGCCCGGGCCGCTGAAAATCGACGGGACGCTCGAGTATCAGGTGTGCGACAAGAACCAGTGTTACGCGCCGCAGAGCACGCCTTTCACGATCGAAACACAGGTGGTCCCCGCGGGTCGGGTGGTCGAGCTTCAGCATGCGGAGCTGTTCAAGAATCTCGATCCCACAATCTTCGCGGGATTGGGGCAAGGGGCGGCGCAAGCCGCGCCGCCGCCGGCCGAACAGAAATTATTCGGGCATTTCGTGCTGGGGCATAACTCCTATCTGCTGGCGTTCGTGGCGGCGTTCCTCGCGGGGATCATGTTCAATGCGGTGCCGTGCGTGCTGCCGGTGCTGCCGCTGAAGGCCATCGGGTTCTACGAAGTCTCGCAGCACAACCGGGGGCGGTGCATCGCCTTTGGCGCAGTGTTCAGCGCGGGCGTGATCATGAGCTTTGGCGTGCTGGCGCTGGTCGTGATCATCGGCAAATACGGCTGGGGCGAGTTGTACAGCAACGTCGGCTTCAGCATCGCGATCGTCGTCATCTTGCTTGCGATGGCGATCGGGACGTTCGGCTTTTTCACGATCAACTTGCCGACTTCGGTTTACAATTTCGCGCCGCGTCACGACACGTATCTGGGGAACTTTTTATACGGGATCCTCACCGCCGTGCTCTCCACGCCCTGTACGTTCGGGCTGTTCCTCGGGCTGCTGGTTTGGGCGGCGAGCCAGCCGCCGGCGATCGGGGTGGCGCTGGTGATGATGGTGGGCGTGGGGATGGCGTTCCCGTATTTCCTGCTCAGCGCGTTCCCCGAGCTGGCCCGGCGGTTTCCGCGGACGGGGCCGTGGTCGGAACTGGTGAAGCAGATGATGGCGTTCCTGCTGCTGGGCAGCGCGATCTTCTTCGCCCGCCGATTCATCGCGCCCATCACCGGAGCGGATGCCTTCTGGTGGATCCTGTTCGGCGTCGCGGTGCTCGCGGCGGGGTTCCTCATGGTCAAGACCTTTGCCTTCGCCAAGAGCGCAACGCCCAAGTTTGTTTCAGGAGTCATCGCCCTATTGATCGTCGGCGGCACGTTCGCGATCGTTCGCTGGATCGTCGACCAGCCGTACGCGTGGACGCCGTATACGCAGGAAGCTTTGCAGACGGCCCGGAAGCAGAACCGTGTGGTGGTCGTCGAGTTCACAGCCGACTGGTGCAGCACGTGTGAGTACGTGGAAAAGACCGCGCTGCACGACAAGCTCGTGGTGAACGCGGTGAAGCAGGACAACGTCGAGATGCTCCGCGTGGACCTGACCTCGCGGAGCGCGAAAGGCTGGCCGATGCTGAAGGAACTGAGCCCGGTCGCGGCCATCCCCTATACGGTCGTCTACGGCCCCGGCTCGGGCGAGCCGCAGAAGCTGGCCGGGATCTATTCCGCACAGGACCTGACCCAAGCCATCGAACGCGCCGGAAGAAAGGCCGTGGCCGCAAGATAATGAATGACGTGTGCGCGACGCTTGCTGCGGTCTGCCTTCAGTTCCCTCCCCTGTTACTCCGGGGGAGAGTTAGTGAGGGGGTCGCCCGGTCATGAGCGACGCACCAGTCACTCTCGCAATCCTGGCCGGCGGCGAAGGCTCGCGGATGGGGACACCCAAAGGCTTGCTGCGAATCGGCTTGGACGCCGGGCAACCCATTCTCACTTACTTATTGCATCGCATGTCATGGCGCGGTCCGACGCTGCTCGTCACCGCGCCGGGCCGGGAACATCCGCCGGGGTGGGAAGGTTTTGACCGCGAGGCGACCGACCCCGAAGCCGGTGGCGGGCCGCTACGCGGCGTCTTGACTGCGCTGGAGCAGGCGCGAACAGCCGTCACCGTCGTGCTCACCGTGGACATGCCGGAAATCGGGCCGGAACAGGTGCGATGCCTGCTGGAAATTCTTCGGGAAGCTCCGCAGGCCCGCGGGGCGATGTTCCGCAGGGGTGAGGCGAGCGCAACGCAATTCGAGCCATTCCCCTCGGTATATCGGCCCTCGGCAATCGCGCCGATCGCAGCGCGTTTACAGGGCGCGCGACGGTCAGTTCACGGGCTCTTGCAAGACGCCGGTTTTATTTCGGTCGATGCGCCGGCCCATTGGCCGCCTGGCGTGTGGACGAATTTGAATTCCCCCGAAGACCTCCGCGCGTACACGCAAGCGTGACTCAATCCACCCTCTGCCTGGCCTTCGCCCCGCGCTCTTCCGAGCCCGCGGTGGCCTGCGCGTAGTTCACCACGGCAACCAGCGCCACGCCGCCGATGCAGTTGCCCAGCAGCACCGGCCAGGCGAAATGGCCGAGGTATTCCGACCACGTGTGCTGATGGGCTGCGATCGTATACACACAGTAAATCGAGCCGATGATGATGTGGCTCAATCCGCCCAGGCCGATCACATAGGGGATGAGGATCAATACCCAGATCCGCCCCGTCTCCGCGACCGGCAGCATCCACACCATTGTCGCGATCAGCCAGCCGGCAAAAATCGCTTTCGTAAACAACGCCATGCGGTCCGGCTGCATCGCTTCGGAACTGATGCGCAAGAACGCCTCCCTCTCATCGGGAGAAAAAACCGGGCTTCGCTGCAGCGTGTAGGCGATGATCGCCCCGCCCAGGAGGTTGGTGAGCAGAAGAATGGCCCATAGCCGGCAGACGTTGTAAAGCGTTTTGCCGTCGCGGTACTTGAGCAGCGCGATGATCGGCGTAAGCGTGTTCTCGGTAAAAAGCTGCTGGCGGCTCAGGATGAGAATGACGAAGCCGATCGTGTAGCCGAGCTTTCCGATCAGGTCGCGCCAATGGGTGTCGGGAAGGCGCGATTGCAACAGGCCCTCGGTCACCAGCGAAAACCCCATGCACAACCCCGCGGCCAGCCCGCTCCAGGCCAGAGCAATGCTGGGGCGATCGAGCTCTTCGAGGGATTCTTTGAGGACGGCGCGGTAGACCACGTACGCGCTGGCCGCCGTCATCTCGACGGCCCGCTCGTGCTCTTGTTCCTCCTCGTCGGCGGGTTGCTCGGGAGTGTCGGCTTGGGAGGAATCCTTCCCTGATCCGCCGCCGTCCTTGGGGGGTGATTCTGGCATTCGTTCACGCCGGTAAATCCAAGCCAAGCCGGCTATGCATCATGTAGGGTGGGCGTACTCGCCCACCGGTTGATCGCCAAATGGTGGGCGAGCATACCCACCCTACAGGCGATGTCGCATTAGATTGGCGCAGGGACAGGTTTTCGACAACGGGAAATCTTGCCCGCTGTTCGGGTCAAGCGCGGCGGTATGCGATGATGTTCAGCCGGGGCGTGCCGCCCCGGTCGGACCGAAGGTCCGTCCGTCGGAAGCACATAGTCGCGGAAAATGAAGAGCGGGCCTCCGGCCCGACCCCGGGCGGCACGCCCCGGCTCCGACGAGCTTGCGAATCACGCCGTCAGAATCGGGAACTTCGTGCTGCTGATGGGCAGGTGGCTGTATTCCTCGACAAGCCGGCGGTACTCGCGCGCCACCTTCCGCGGCTTGCGGAGCAGCGTGTACAGGCCCACTTTATTTACCGTGCCGCGCATTTTGGTTAACGCGCTGTCCCAGTCCTTCATATCGACCAGGCCGAACCACGTGAAGCCGATGATCGGCACGCCGTCCTCGCGGAGGCGGAGCAGGTTCATCCATTCCTTCCACAGCCACTCGACCGCGTGCTTAGAGGTGCGGTTGGTCTCGGTGTGCATCACGGGCAGGCGGTAGCGCTCGTAGTATTGGCGCGTGATGACGTAGTAGCCGTAGACGTCCCCCGCGCCGATCGAGCGGCCATCCGGGCGGAGGACGTGCTCGTTGGTGATGTAATAGTCGGTGCCCATGATGCAGTGCGTACGGAGGTCGCGCTGCTGCATGAACCACCAATACTCCTCGGCGCTCATCCCGCTGGCCAGGAGGTAACGGTAGATCGTGGCGGACACGTCATGGCCGAAAAGCAGATCGAGCGAGAGGAATCGCCGCTCGTTCATGAAGTGGGCGGGGGCGACGGTGTCGGGGCTGCCGGGGTGAACGTATTCGGTGCTTTCGCTGAAGATGAAGATGGCGTCCGGCCGCAGGTCGAGGATGCGGCGCATGGAGAGGATCGACGCCTTGCAGCAGTGCTTGATGTTGGTGACGAAGCCGGTGTCGCTCATCAGCTTTTCGTTCCACCAGCCGAACGCGCCGGAGAAGAGGGCCGTCACATAAATTTCGTTCACCGGGGTGTAGTAGCGCACCCACGGGTAGCGCTCGGCGAAGCGGTAGGCGTACTCGGCGAAGTAGTCGGGCCACTCGGGGTTTTGAAAGTTGCCCAGCCATTCGGGCAGGCCGAAGTGGAGCAGGTCGATGATCGGCACGATCCCCAGTCGCCGCATCTCGTGCATAACCGAATCGAGAAAGGTCCAGTCGTACTCGTCCTTCCCCTTGAAAATCCGATAGATCGGCGGACCGTAGCGTAAATACCGCAGCCCCAGTTCGCGCACGAGCTTGAGGTCGGTCTGCCACAGTTCGTAATGCCCCGTGTCGCGCAATTGATCGACGCGCCCGCCTTCCACCATCGGGCAGGAGCATTCGATGCCCACCGCGAACATGAATCGGAGCGTATCGACGGACTCGGAAGGCCGGATCGCAGGCATCGACGCGGGATTACCAATCACAGCGGCAGCCCTCCAAAGCCGAGGTTATACGACGATAGGCGTGGGTAAGGGAACGGAGGATAATGGATTAAGGGTTAGCTACTCCCCCTCCTGACCGCTCCTCATTTTGACTTTTGAATTTTGACTTTTGCATTTTGCATTTTGACTTCGATTCGATGCTCCAAGTCCGAATCGAAGTCAAAATGCAAAATGCAAAATTCAAAATGGCGCACCCGCACCCGCGGCTGCTCTTTCCCGAACCCGGCTCCCGAACCCTACTAGATATCGAAATACATGCAGAATTCATACGGATGCGGACGAAGCCGGATCGCATCCACCTCATTTTCGCGCTTGTACTTGATCCAGTAATGGATGACGTCGGCGGTGAACACGTCGCCATTGAGCAGAAACTCGTGGTCGTTCTCCAGCTCGTTGAGCGCCTCATCCAGCGCGCCGGGCGCCGAGCCGATCTTTTCGTACTCGTCCGCGTTGAGGTGGTACATGTCCTTGTCGAGCGGGTCGCCGGGGTGAATCTTGTTCTGAATGCCGTCGATCGCGGCCATCATAATGGCCGTGAACGCCAGGTACGGATTGCACGAGGAATCGGGACAGCGGAACTCGATGCGCTTGGTCTGCGGCCGCTCGCTGTACATCGGAATCCGCACCGCCGCCGATCGGTTGCGGCTGGAATAGACCAAATTCACCGGTGCCTCGTACCCGGGCACCAGCCGCTTGTAGCTGTTGGTCGTCGGGTTGCACAACGCGCACAGCGCCCGGGCGTGCTTGAGGATGCCACCGATGGCGTAGAGACCGGTATCGCTCAGGCCCGCATATTTGTTCCCGGCGAAAAGGGGCTTATCCCCCTTCCAAAGGGAAAAATGCACGTGCATCCCCGAGCCGTTGTCCTGGAACAAGGGCTTGGGCATGAAGGTGACCACCTTCCCGTGTCGGGCGGCGACGTTCTTACAGACGTACTTGTACATCATCACGCTGTCGGCCATCGTGATGAGGTCCTGGTAGCGCATGTCGATTTCGCACTGCCCGCCGGTGGCCACTTCGTGGTGATGCGCCTCGACGGGGATGCCCAGTTCGATCAGCGTCGCGACCATCTCGCTACGAATGTTCTGCATCGAATCCATCGGCGGAGTCGGGAAATACCCCTCCTTCAGGCGAATCTTGTAGCCAAGGTTGAGCGGGTCCTCGTCGCCGCGACCCCAGATGCCCTCGCGGCTGCCGACGTAGTACTTCGCGAAGTTGATCCCCTGATCGTAATACGCCTGGTCGAAAATAAAGAACTCGAGCTCCGGCCCGAAGTACGCCGTGTCGGCGATCTTCGTCTTCTGCAAAAACGTGACCGCCTTCCGCGCAATCGACCGCGGGTCGCGGCTATATTCCTTCTT
>JAQGHP010000456.1 GCA_028288775.1 Phycisphaerales bacterium
AAGTCCCCGATCAACCGCAACTGCAGCGCCTCCGGAGCCCATTCGCGATACCACACCCCCGCCTTGCCCCAAAGCTCGCCGCGATTGAAGCCGAAGTAGTGATGCCCCTGACTGATCTGCCCGAGCAACCCGCCGGTGGAATCAAACTTCGCGAGCGCGTTGCGGTAATGGGCGAATCGCCGCCGGAGTTTGTCGGCGTGCGGCGCGAGCCACTGGTCGGAGTCGATGAGCGCGGTGCCGTCGGTGCGTCGGGGAGTGGATGGGGCGGTGGTCATAGATTGATGGGCCTCGCAGGAACCGCCGATGATTGTGCCCGATATGGGGGAGGAAGTGTACTCTGCGAAAATCAGGTGCCGCTATGGCGCCTGATCCCCCTGTGCGGAATAACCATTTGAAGCCAATGCCGCAATTAGATCGGAAAAGCATCTAAACCGCGAAACCGGGCCGCCCTGCCCTTCAAGATAATAAAACACGGGTGGATCGTCGTCTTGTCCGTCACGAACGAAGTAGAAAAACTGATAGCCCTGATGCATCGAAAATACGAATGCCCCGGCTGGCAGTGCAGGTTGACCATTCTCGCGGAGCAACTCCTCTGCCCAGCGTGCGAGAAAGG
Organism: Phycisphaerales bacterium; assembly: GCA_028288775.1. Taxonomy (GTDB): domain Bacteria; phylum Planctomycetota; class Phycisphaerae; order Tepidisphaerales; family Tepidisphaeraceae; genus RYN-428. Next base: position 614 of record JAQGHP010000456.1, read on the forward strand.
GAAGGTGACGAAGCGTGCAATCCGTGCCGACCCATGCCGATGGCGGCTTGTGGCCGGCAATAAAAAGATAAGCTTTGTAAGCGGCAGGAAGCGGAGGCGTGTCCGAGGATCCAACCTTCTCAACCTCAGCAGCGGTGCATCCCTCTCCGTTGAGCCCCATCCCGCGGAATCGATCAAGATAGATTTGGACTGCACTGTGCATGTTCCTGCCTTCGGCCGAGGAATGCATCCGTCTTTGTGCCGCCAAACGGGCCCGAATCAACGGGAGGTTCGGACAGACGGCGCGGTGCCGGGCTCACCCCACCGCAATATCCGACATCTCCGGCTCCGCCGGGTTGTAGCGGATGGTAAGTTGCTTGCCGACGGGATAGCGTTTGGCCTGCCGCCCGCGGAGGATGCGCTCGACCTCGTATTCCTTTCCATGCACCGTGTAGCGGCAGATAATGACCGTTTCCTCCCGCCGCTCCGTCTCGGTCCGCACGACGCGGTTCTCCGAGCGCAGCACCTGCCCAGCGGTCTGCGACGTCATCTTCATGAATCTCAGGTGCGAGAGAAAAATGAGCGTCAATGCAGCCGCCCCGATGACACCGGCGATGAGATACACGATTGGCATAAGGTTCCCGGGCACATGCTATGCACCCGCGCCAGAGCGTCAACCGCGCAGACAAACGCGGAGGAAAGCCGAGCTTTCCGCCGCGTTAATTTTGCGTACGTGCTCCGATTTTTGGAATGTCGGCATGGTTCGGAGCCGGGCCAGTCGGAGTGAAGCTTCGGCAACGTCTCAGATTGGAAAGACGGGTGCCACAGGTCGCGGTACTCCGAGACCTGTGCTTCTGACGCGCCGAAAAAGCACAGGTCTGCGAGTACGCCGACCTGTGGCACCCGGCGGACTTTTCAAACCGACCCATTCCCGATGCGTGGCGGTGAAGCCCCGTTGCCCATTTCTGCAAAGGCTCAAAATCGGGGCAATCATGGGCAATGATGGGCAATGGAGCCCCGGGCGGCAGGCTGCATTCTCGTACGCAAAGACTAATGTGGAAAAGACTTGCGAGAATTCAGCCAAGATCCCTTCTCAAATTGTTTTGCAAGCTAAATTTGAGGCAATGTTATGATAAATTGCCCCTCTTTTTGCCCCGATTGCCCATCTATTGCCCCAATCCGGCGCATGATGGGCAATGGGGACGACACTTCACCCAGGCTTGCCGGGCGACTGCGACTGCGCCTTGTTCCCCTGCGCGACATTCGAATTGCTCGGGTTCGGCTGCACTTTAGTTGTTCCCGTCACGACGCTTTCCAAACACCGTGCCGCCAGGCTCAGCTCGGCGGGGTTGGGCGGGCGGTTGGACTTGTAGCCGAAGTAGACGATCCACGCGCTGAAGCCTTCGGTCACGGCGTAGCCGCGGACGTGGTACTTGTTGTTCTCGGCCTCGAACCAGGGGCGGCCCAGCTCATCGTCCCATTCGCCCAGCGCCTTGCCGTTGTCGGCCTTTTTCGTGTACTCGCCCTTGGCGAACCAGAGCAGCGCCTTGGCGCTGAGCGGGAACGGGATGTGCGCGTACACCACCCCCACGCCCGTGTACCCGGAGGGGGATTTCCATTGTTGATGGCTATAGAGCGCCATGCGCTGTGGCGGAGCGGTGATCCACCCGCGGGGGACCGAGCACGTCACCTGTACGTCCTCGACGGGCTGGACCGAATTCAGGCCGGAAAAATCGATCAGCGCCTGGTGCTCGATCAGCTTGCGATTGGATACCTGATGCGCCCCCGTCTGGCACCCCGTCGCCAGGGCGACGAGTGCTAGCAGGCTTAGCGCCCGCACGGGAAGAGAAATGCGAAAGATAGAACGCCCGCGAAGAACCTGCTTCAAACCCATAGCTTCTCCATACGGCAACAACCGGAGGCGCGGTGGGATTCTCCCAAAATTCTTTATCGGTTGGCGCGGGCACATCTTCGTGCCCTTTTTTGGCGACTCCCGAAGGATCGGGACACCAAACCAAGTTTTCTCGACTGAGCCTACGCCCGCTTTTCCCGGACCCGATCTCGGGCGGAAGTTCACAGCAGGCAAGGTGAAGGAAAGCCGACTACTGGCCAAAACCGCGTACGCCCATAGCTACCCGTACGCCGTCGGCCCTGAGATAGTTTGCCGTCAATCCTGAAGTTGTGCAAGAGCGCGCGAGAAATGCTTACGTCTGAGGCCGCCGATTAATTTGCGCCGTTGGCCTCGGCGGGGTTGGCCGGCGCGGGAAGATGTTCGGGCAGAGCGACGTGCGTGTGCTCCCGGGCGGCCTCGGCGAGCTTCAATTCCTCGTCATTCACCGCCCGCTCGCGCAGCGTACCCGCATATACCGCCCACGCCCGCCA
>JAQGHP010000463.1 GCA_028288775.1 Phycisphaerales bacterium
GACCAGGACGAAGTCGAATTCCCCTTCCGTACCTGGTCGCGCTTTCGCGGATTGGAAGGCGAGCGGGCGCAGCTCTGCGAGCCCGCGGCGGTGCGCAAGATGTACCTCGAAAATTTCCGCCGCCACCGGCAGGAACTCCACGAAACCTGCCGGGCGCTGGGCGTGGAGTTCCATTCGTTCGTCACGGAAAAACCGCTGATCGACACGATCACGGGGTTTTTGCAACGGAGAGTTTTCACTCCCTCTCCCTCCTAGGGAGAGGGACGGGGTGAGGGTGAAGCGTGAGATTTTCGTGAGCGCTGATTTGTGAACCGCGCCGTTGGCAATTTCGAGCGGTTCACCCTCACCCTAGCCCTCTCCCGAGGAGGGAGAGGGGACAGATAGCCATGTTCCTCAACGCGATCATGCTCGTCGGTCTGGGTGGGGCGGTGGTGCCGCTGGTGCTGCACTTGCTAAGCCGCGCGCGCTACAAGGACGTGGACTGGGGCGCGATGATGTTCCTCCAGGGCGCGGATGCGCGCCAGCGGCAGAGTTCGCGCTTTTCACAAATTCCGCTGTTGCTCGTCCGCGCCGCCACCGTCGCCCTTCTGGCGATCGCACTCGCCCGCCCGATCGTGCAAGGCCGGCTGGCCAGCACCGACTCCGGCGGCCGCGTAACGGCGGCGCTGCTGCTGGATTGCTCGGCCAGCATGTCGTTCGATGAAAACGGCCGCACACGCTTCCAGATGGCTCAGGCCGCGGCCCGGCAGGTGCTTCGCGGGCTTCGCCCGGGCGACCGCGTTTCGCTCATCCTCATGGGCGCTTACCAGGGCGATGGAGACCTTGAGCCCACCGGCGATCTCCGCGCCGTCGAGGCCCGCATCGACGACGCGAAAATCGGCTTCGGCCGGGCCAACCTCCGCGACGCACTCACGCTCGCCGCCCAGGTGCTCGGGCGCTACGAGAAAGCCGCCCGCGACGTGTACGTGGTCTGCGACCGCCAGGCACTGAGCTGGCGCGAGGTGGACGAGCGGTTCCGCGCTGATTGGCTCAAGCGCATGCGCGGCCCGGGCCTCAACTCGCGCATGTTCGTCCTGCCGGTGGGCAACGATGAAGCGGACAACGTCGCGATCGAATCCGTCCGCCTGCTCAATCCCCCGGCCATCATGGATCAGCCGGCGGAGTTCGAGGTCGTCGTCCGCAACTACGGCCTTGTGCAGCGCGCCGCCGTGCCGCTGAGCATGCAGGGGGGCAAGGACGCCATCCCCGACCGCACGGTGAACCTCGCGCCCAACCAGTCGGTCGCCGTCCCCGTGACGGTCACCTTCGGGCAGGCGGGATCGCAGATTCTTGCTACGCAGGTAAAGGCGGGCGGCTACACGGGGGATGACCGGCTCGAGACGGTCGTGCAGGTGATCGATCCGATCCGCGTGCTGGTGATCAGCGGGGACGAGCAGCCGGGCCAGTTCCGCGGCGCAAGTGACTACATCAAGTGGGCCCTCGCCCCGCACCGCTCGGCGAACGTGCCCGGTTCCGATCCGTGTACCGTGACGGTGCTTCCCGCGGAAAAGTGGGCGGGGGCGGAGCTGGAAGGAAACCAGGTGGTGGTGCTGGCGGACGTGGAGCGATTTACGCCGCAACAGGTGCGGGCGGTCGAGAGGTACGTGTATGCGGGAGGACGGCTGCTCGTCGCGCCCGGGAGCCTGTCGCGCGCTGAGGAATACAACGCCTCGCTCTACCGTGACGGCGCGGGCGTGCTCCCCGCGATCCTCCAGGCCCCCACGCCCGGCGACGGCTCGGAGAGCACCTCCATCCTGGGCATGCAGACCGACCACCCGATCTTCCAGTTCCTTCGCGGCCGCTTCGATCTTCCCTCCGCGATCATCGCCCGCTACATGCCGGCGGTCCCCCGGCAGGTGGATGCAGACGTGCTGGCCTGGTATCTCACCGGCGACCCGATGCTCATCGAAGGCCGCTCCGAGCGCGGGCGGGTCATGCTGCTCACCACCTCCCTCGACGCCGACTGGACCACGCTGCCGCTCTCCAACTTCTATCTCCCGTTCGTGCAGTCGGCGGTGCGTTACCTGGCCGGCGGCACGGTTCGCAACGGGAACCTCGGTGCCGGCGAGCCGATCCGCCTGGCCTTCGACGATGCCGCGACCTCGCGCACCGTCACCCTCACGCGCCCCGACGGCCAGTCGCAGAAGCTGGAAGTCATCCGCCTGGGCCAGCAGGCCGAGGCCCGATTTGCGGACACGGACGTGCCCGGCCAATACCGCGCGCAGGTGGAAGAGCCGAACAAGCCGCCCATCACGCATTACTTCGTCGTCCGCCCGCCGCGGGAGGAATCGGATCTTTCGCAACTGACCGATGAGCAATGGAACGTGCTCAAGACGGGCCTGGGCTTCAGAAAAATCGACTCCACGACCGGCCCGATCGGCGAAGCCGTAACCGCCGGCCGCGAAGGCCACGAACTCTGGGGCGCGGCGCTGGGCGCGGTGTTCGCGCTGGCCGCGTTGGAAATGCTGATCGCGCGGAGAGGGGTGGCCGTGGGGAAAGGAGCCGGGAGCCAGGAGCCAGGAGCCAGAAGGGGAGGCGACGGATAGTTGCCGCGGAAATGGCGGCCGCGAACGCTCGATCGGTGCAGTCATCGAAACATTCTCCCGAGCGTAAATTTCTGGCTCCTGGCTCCTTTCCCAACGGCTTCTCTCCCAACGCCCCATGCCCTTCGTCCCCACCATCCTCTGCCTGATTTACTGGCGCGCCCCGCACCTCTGGCCCGTCGCGGCTTTGGCGGCGGTGGTGATGGTGGTAGCCGTGGTTCGCTACTATCCATCGCAGCTCAAGTCCGTCTCCTGGCCCTGGCGCGGGTTGCTGCCGTTGTTGCGAGCGTTGGCCGTGCTCGCGCTGGCCGCTTCGCTGCTCAAGCCCGTTGCGGTGCGGCCGGTTTCTTCGGAGGAGCGGGGGACGCTCGTGGTGCTCGTGGACCGCTCGCGGAGCATGAGCATCATCGACAACGCGCGCACCCCGGCGCAGCTCGTCGCGCTGGCGGACGCACTGGGCAAGCTACCGGCGAACGTGCGGGGCGACGCCCTTACCACGCTCGCCGCGGGAGTGGGGCGGATGCGGGTGCTCGCGGCGGAAGTGAAAGGCGCGCAGGACGACCTCGACTATGCCCGCATCTCGGGTCGCGAGGTCGAATCGCGCCAAGCGCGTCTGCGGCAGGCGGTGGACCGCTACGCGCAGGCCGCCGCCGCCCTAATCGAAAGAGCCCCCGCCGGCCCCGAGGCTGCGGACCTGCGCCAGCGCCTGACCGAACTGGCGCAGGCCCCCGCGCCTGATGCCCGCGACGCGTGGCGCGGCCAGATCCCGCAGAAGATCGCGCTCGCCTCCGCCGCGATCACTCAGTTCCAAAGCACCTCGGATGACCGCCTGTATCAGTCCAATCCCGAGGTGCGCAAGGCGTGTGACGCGGCGGCCGGGCTCTCGCGCTTCGCCCTCGCCGAACAGGCATTGCTTCGCCCCGGCGGGTTGCTTGCGCGGGCTCAGCGCGACATCGGCGTCGAAGCCTTCGGCATCGCGGATGACGTCGTGGAACTGGCGCTGATGCACGACGGCCAGCCCGCCGTCACACTCGACTCGACGCCTTCCGGCCCCGGCAGCGATCTCACCGCCGGCATCGCCCGCGCCGTCGCGGGCCGGCCGGTGCGGGCGGTCGTCCTCTTTTCTGATGGCCGACAATCCGGCGGCGACCCGACCGTGGTGTCGGGCCTGACGCCTAACGGCGTCCCGGTTTTCACCGTCAGCGCCGCCGCCCCGGCCCCGCCGCGGGATCTTTCATTCGCGGACGTGCAGGTGCCTGACAGCGTGTACGCCGGGCAGTCGGTCGCCATAAAGGCCACGCTCCGCCATCAGGGTTTCGATGGCGCGAAGGTGGAGGTGCATTGCAAGGTGGGCGATCTGCCCGAGCAGGTGCATGCGATCACCCTGCACGACGGCCAGCCCGCCACCGCCGACTTCGTCGCGAAGACGGCCGCGCCGGGTGTGCAACGCGTGGCGCTGTCTTTCGCGAAGGCGGAGGGCGAGGCCAGCGCTGACAACAACCACGCTGAGCGCCGGGTGAAAGTCGTGCCCGAGCGGATGAAGGTGCTGCTGGTCGCCGGGTCGCCCACATGGGATTTCCGCTACGTGCGCAACGCGCTGGCGCGGTCGTCGGAATTTCGCGTGAGGGACATCATCCTCGATCCGAATAATCCGAAGCTGCCGCTGCGCGGGCACGACATCACGGGCGAAGATGTGGTCGTGCTCTTCGACGTGCCGGTCCGCGCGCTCGACGGCGAGCAGTGGGAACAGGTGGACCGCGTGGCCGCGGTCATGGGGGGCAGCGTGGTGGTCGTCTCGGGCGACGCCCGCGCACTGGCCGACTATCCACTGCAGGCCAAGGCGTTCGCGCTGCTCCCATACACGCTGCGCTACAAGCCCGCATCCCGGGTGTGGCCGGGCGAGGAGCCGGCGTTCCATTTCATTCCCGCCGCCCGGGCGGACGGGCTGGACGCGCTGCGTTTCACCGGCGAAGGCGACGCGGACGCCGCCCCGCGCCGCTGGGGCCAGTTGCCCGGCTTCTTCCGTTTCCTTCAGCTCCCCGATCCGCACGACCTCAACAACTGGAACCCCGCGGCCAAGCCGCTGCTGCTGGAAGAGGAATCGCGTCTGCCGGTCCTGACCGAGATGCGCAAAAACGCCGGCCGCGTCTTCTTCCTGGGCCTCGATGAAACCTGGCGCTGGCGCTACAAGATCGGCGAGCGCGATCAGGACCACTTCTGGCTCCAGCTCATCAGTTATGCGTCGGAAAGCCCGTACTTCGCGCACGCCGGTCCGCTGGCGCTCGACGCGGATAAAGTCGCCGCGTTACCCGGCGAACTCGTGCGCGTCCGGGCCCGGGTCACCGACGACGCGGCAGGGGCCGCCGCTTCGCACGAACTTGCCGTCATCCACGACAAGCGCGTGATCCTCACCCGCCCTTGGGCATCCGCCGGCCCCGAAGGCAGCGGCCGCTACGCGACGACCGTGTCGCTGCCCGCGGGCGATTACACGCTGCAATGGTCGCTCCCCGCCATGGGGGGCCAGCCGGCGCACGCGGTGCAAATGCCCCTGCACGTTGCCGCGACGGACGAAGCGGAGATGGCCAACCTGGCTGGCGACGAGGCGATGCTTCACAAGCTGGCCGACGCCTCCGGCGGGGAGTTTTTCACGCTCGATCAGGTCAACCGCCTGCCCGAGCGCCTCGCCGCCGTCGCCAACTCACGCTCGCGCTATGCGGAACTTTCCCTGTGGGACAGCCCGTATCTTTTTCTGCTGGTCGTAGGGTGCCTCGCCGCGGAGTGGGCGCTGCGCAAACGGGTAGGATTGGCCTAAGTAACTAGTGTAGAAGATGCGCGAGCCTTGGCGGAAGGGCTCGCAACGGTCCCCATGCAAAGCCTGCAAGCATTACCCCCGTCGGTGCAGTCGTACCTCGGCGAATTTGTTTCGCGTCGCCGGCGGCTGACGGTCCTCCGCGCGACCGGCCGGGCGCTCGCCGTCTTTATCATCTGGGGATTGCTCGCCTGCGGCGCGGACCGCGTGCTGCACCTGGCGGGCACCGTGCGAATGGGGCTGCTGTCGGCGGGGACGCTCGTGGCGGCGCTAACGTGGTTGATCTCCCTGCGCCCGCTGCGCCGCCCCGTCGATTGGGTCGAAACCGCCGGCAGCATCGAGCGGCAAAACCCCCGCTTCGCCCAGCGCCTCGTCACCGTCACCTCCCGCATGCTCGGCTCGCCGGACCACCGCGGCTCGGACGAAATCCTCTCCCACCTGCTTCGCGAAGTGGATCTGCAAACGGGCGTGGAGCGCCGCCGCAAACTGCTCTACCTCCGCGGGGCGGCGGGGCCGTGGGTGATGCTGTTCGCGGCGATATCCGTTGCGATTGCCCTCACGCAGGTTCCGGGATTGGGGATGGCGCAACTGGCGCTCCGCTTCGCCGCTCCATTCGCGAATTTGCCCCCGGTCACCACCACGCAGCTCCGCATCGCGCCTGGCGACAGCGACATCGTCCAATCCGAACCGCTGCACATCGACGCCCAGGTAAAGCACCTGGGCGACAGCCCGCTCTGGCTTTTTATCACGGATGACGACGCCCACTGGTCGCGCTACACCATGGACGACGCGGGCGGCGAGAACTTCGGCTTCACGCTCAACACGGTCGCGCGCGATCTGCACTACTACGTCCAGGGCGGCGACGCCTCGACGCCGCGCTACACCGTTCGCGTGAAGCGCCCGCCCGCGGTGGCGCAGTTCCGCGTCCGCTACACTTACCCGGCCTACACCGGTCGCCCGCCGCTCTCTGTCACCAACACCGATGGCATGCTCGAAGCGCCCGCCGGCACCGAGGCGATGCTCACTGTCGTCGCCACCGAGCCGCTGCAATCGGCGCTGCTCACCGTCGGCGGCGACAAGGTCCTCATGGAGCGGACCGGTCTCGAGAACGTCCGCCAGGTGAAGCTGCCCATCCGCAAGGACGCGTCGTACGAACTGGATCTGATCAGCACGCGCGAAGTCCACGGCAGCGGCCCGGCGAA
>JAQGHP010000515.1 GCA_028288775.1 Phycisphaerales bacterium
GCCCTACCATCGGCAAGCCGGGCCGCGGGCGCCGGATGGTTGGTTGTGGGATTCCATTTGAAATCAGGAGTTGTCATGACGGATGCGAAGGATGCGATCGTAAGTGCGCTGGCGAACTCGCAGTTCATGCTCGACAGGTTTATCGCGGACTTGTCGCCGGAGGAATACCTTTACCGGCCGACGGCGAAGGCCAACTGTGCGGCGTGGACGGTGGGGCATTTGATCCTGACCGACCGTTGGGCGGCGGGCCGGTTCGGGGCGCAGTTGCCGGCGCTGCCGGAGGGATTTGAGCAGCGCTTCGCGCGGGACGAGCATGCGCCCGCCGCCATGGAGTATGGGGATGTTTCAGGGCTCCGCGCGCTGTTCAACGAAACGCGCGGTTTGTTCATCGAGGCGGTCAGGCGGGCGACGCCGGAGGTATTGGGCACGCCGCTGGAGAACGTGCATCCGCGGTTCAAGACGCTGGGGGAAATGGCGTTGTTCATGTCGATCCACACGTCGATGCACACGGGGCAGATCACGCTCATCCGCAGGTGTTTGGGGAGGCCGCCGTTGATTTGAGAAAAGGGCGGAAATCCGAAATCCGAATCCCCGAAAACCGAATCAAATCCGAAATCCCAATCCCGAAGACAAACCTCACCGCGAACGGGCGAAGAGGCCGAGAAAAGATTTGAGCCACGAATCACACGAATGAACACGAATAGATTCAGTCTTATTCGTGTTCATTCATGTGATTCGTGGCTACCTCCGAATTCGGATTTTGTCATTTGGAGTTCGGACTCATTCTTTCGTGGCTGGGAGCACGCCGCAGTGGATGGCGGTTTCGATTACTTCTCCCGGCTGCAGCCCGGCGTTCGTCAGCATCTTGCGGTACTCGGCGGCGCTGTAGGCGCGGCCCTGGGTGATGGTGAAGAGGGCGGCGGAGTAGAGGGCGGTGGACAGCGGGCCGCTGAGGTCGTCGTCCAGGTAGACGTCGTGGATGAGCAGTTTGCCGCGTTTTGGCAACGCGGCGGCGCAGCGCTGGAGCAGGACCTCGCACTCGGGGACGTCCCAGTCGTGGAGGACGTTGCTGAGCAGCACCACGTCGCAGCCGGCGGGGACGGGGTCGGCGAACATGTCGCCCGCGGCGAAGTCCACGCGATCGGCGACGCCGTGCGTTTCGGCCATTTCCCTCGCGACCTTTAATACCTCGGGGCGGTCCCAGATGACGGCGTGGAGGCTCGGGTTTACGCGGAGCAGCGCGATGCTGTAGAGGCCCGTGCCGCCGCCGACGTCGAGGATTTTCTTTGCGCCAGGGAGCGGGAAATTCTTTGCGAGGGCGGGGGCGACGATCCGGGCACGGCCGGCGAGGGCGAGCGTCAGTCGGCGGGCGGACGCCTCGTGGTCCATCGCCGATTCCATTCCCTCGCGGAAGATGAACGCGGCGCCGCGATCGTCCGGGCGCGACTCCACCGGCTTGTCGGTGCGGAGGCGCTCGGCGAGGTTTTTCACGCCGGGGTTTTCCGCGACGAGCGCGACGTAATCGCCCATGTAAAACTCTCCGCCGGGCTGGAGCGATTCGAGCGCGAGGGGAGAGAGGGCGAGGGTGCCGGAGGCGTCCGCGAGGACGAGCCCCATGCCGCGGATGGCGGCGAGCAGCACGGTCGCGGGGCGAGGTGCGAGGCCCAGCTCCTGGCGCAGGGCGTCGAACGACATCGGGCGTTTTGCCAGGCGCTCGAACAGGTTGAAATGGGCGACGGCGACGGTCAGCAGTTCGGTCGCGAAGCTCCAGCGGACGAGGTCAAAGACGGGCGTCGGATCGAGCCGCGGCGAGGTCATGGGGCCGGGGGCGGGAGGCGGTGGGTTGGTGTACGACATAGGAGCGCGAGCGTAGCGGGAGCGGGCGGAGGGGGCAAGGAAGAGTTGGATTTCAGATCTCAAATTTCAGACGCCGGGCTTCGGATTGCAAATTGCAAATTGCAAATTGCAAGGTGAAAATTGAAGTCGCAATCACGCCGGCTTTACCTAAACCTTGAGCGATGAAACCCTACTTTTCGTCCCACCCGCCTACTTCCCCGTCTTATCACTTTTCCCTCCTGACCCCCGAACCCTTTCCACTCCTCACTCCACGAACGGTCCACCATTGTCGAGGAATTGGTCGAATCTCACGCGGAGGGCGGCGAAGCGTTTTTCGGTTACGTAGCGGCCGCGGATGAGCAGGTGCGAACGGGCGGGGAGGGTTTGCCAGTGGCCTTCGCCGGCGTAAATCTCGGGGAGATGGGATTTGGAGAGGACGCGGACGGGGGTGCCGTCGAGCTCGAAGAGGCGGGGGTAGGCGCGGTGGGCGCGTAATTCGTCGGCGGTCATTCGGGGGCGGTCGGGGTGGGTGGATTCGAATGCGATGCGCGGTTGCGGGTTAGGCAATGCCGGCTCCCGGGCGGCGTGCGCGGTGGCTGGCGAGGTGAAAATTTGCCGCATCCACCCGAAGGGTGTGGCTGGTGTTGCGCCCACGGTGTACTCCCAGTAGCCGCCCTGCTGCCTGTGACGTTCGGTATAGGGCCCGTTCAAAAGGTCCGCCGGGCGCCACAGGTCGGCGTACTCTCAGACCTGTGCTTTTGCGGCGACTTGAGAAGCACAGGTCTCGGAGTACCGCGACCTGTGGCACCCGCCTTTCCAGACTGACCCACTACCCGAGTTTTTCGAAGTTCTTGAAGGGCGGTGCGCGCTTCGCGGCACGTGCCCGACGACGCAGCCGCGGCCGGTCCGGCCGCGATGGCTGAATTGTGCCGTGCGGAAATAAGTTTGCAAGGAAATTAAATCAGCGGCTCGACGGCGCTGCGGCTGGCGGGGTCTAGCCGCTCGAGTGGGGGCAATTCGTAGACGTTGCCGTCGGCGTCCTTGACGCGGAACCTGCGGTCGGGGAGCGGGCGGACGTCCTCCGCCTCCTGCACGCGGAACTCCGCCGGGCCGCGGTCGGTCTGGACCTTCCACTGCTGATGGCCGAAGCGCGTGTCGATGGAATCGACTGCGGTGATCTTCGGGATGAAGCTGTTGTCGGCGAGCCACCCCTCGACGAGCCGGCGCTGCGCCGGAGGGAGAGCGTCGAGCGAGTCGATGAGCAGCAATTCCCTGCCATCTTCGTCGCGGATGCTCAGGTAGCCGTCGGGGTGCGACCAGGGGAACGATCGGCGGATGTGCACATCCGTCACGTCATCGAACCCGGGCCGGCGGAGGATCAGGTGGCCGTGGTCGTCGGTGGAAAGCTCGAAGGAATCGTTCACGCGTTTCACTCCTCCTTTTCGATTGTCTGGGGCGTTTGCGGGCCGACCTGGATCGCATCGCCCGGGCGGACGGTGCCCGCGGTGATCACTTTCGCCATCCAGCCGCTGCGGCCGAGGATGAGTTTGTGCAGCCCGTCGTGCCACACGTTGAGCTGCGTACACGGCGCGCGGACGGCGGTGATTTCGATGACGCAGTCGCCGACGGCCAGGCGGTGGCCGGGGGCGAGGGCGTGGAGGTCGATTCCGCGGGTGGTGAAGTTTTCGCCCAGGTCGCCGGGGCGGACGTTGATGCCTTCGGATTGGAGTTGGGCGTAGAGTTCGTCGCTGTAGAGGCAGACGGCGCGGTCGGGGCCGCCGTGGACTTTTCGATTTTTCTGCCAGTCGCCCTCGACGCCTTCGGGCGAGACGTGGGCGAAGAGCACGGCGAGCTTGGGCATGCCGCCGGAGGAAGTGCTGAGACGGGTGAGGGTGGGAAGAGTCATTTGCGATTTCCGATCAGAGGGATTTGCGATTGGGGGAATTTCAAACTTCAAATCTCGAATCTCTAATTTCATATTTCAGATCGCGAATTCCAATCGCAAATCGCAAATCTCCGACTTCATCCCGCCCGTCTTTCTCCCATGGCAAATTGCGGTACTTCCTGTCCCGTCGGGGTTGGGTCGTACACCGGGAGTCCGTAGGTTTCCATTTGCGTGCGGTGCAGTCGTGCGTAGACGCCGTTTTCCCTGGCGACGAGGTCTACGTGCAGGCCGGTTTCCACGACTTGGCCCCTATCCAGCACCACGAGCCGGTCGGCGGCGGTGAGCGTGCTCAGGCGGTGCGCGATGGCGATTGTAGTCCTGCCCACCACCAGGCGGTCAAGCGCCTGCTGGATTTGCCTTTCGGTGTCCGTGTCGAGGCTGCTGGTGGCTTCGTCGAGGATCAGCAGGCGCGGGTCGTGCAGGATGGCGCGGGCGATGCTGATGCGCTGGCGCTCGCCGCCGGAGAGGGACTGGCCGCGCTCACCGATGAGCGTGTCGTACCCGTCGGGGAAGCCGACGATGAAATCGTGCGCATTGGCGGTGCGCGCCGCGGCGATTACCTGCGCGTCCGTGGCCTGCGGGTGGGCGTAGCGGATGTTGTCGGCGATGGTGCCGTGGAACAGGTGCGGCTCCTGAAGCACGATGCCGACTTCCCGCCGCAGCCACTTCACGTCGTAGTCACGGATGTCGATTCCGTCGAGAAGGATCTGCCCGTCGGTGACGTCGTAGAAGCGGCAGAGGAGATTGACGAACGTGCTCTTGCCCGCGCCGCTCGGGCCGCACAGGCCGATCATTTCGCCCGGGGCAATGTGCAGCGACACGTCCCGCAGCGCGGGCGTCGCGCCCTCGTAGCTGAATGCGACGTGGCGCAGCTCGATGCGCCCTTCGAGGCGGTCCTTGGTGATCGCGCCCGGGCGCGAGCAGACGTCCGGCGGAGTGTCGAGCACTTCGAAGACGCGCTGCGCACTCGCGGCGGCGCGGGTGACCATGCGGTTGGAATTCGCCAGCTCCATCACCGGCCCATAGAACTGCCAGACGAAACTGGTGAACGTGACGAGCATGCCCAGCGTGAACGGCGCGGCATCGTGGTAATGAATGACCATGGCCCCGCCCAGCACCCACACGCCCACCGCGCCCAGCCGCATCGCGGCGCTGACGGTCGGGCCGAAGTCGGCCCAGACGCGGTGGATTTCGATCTCCTTGTCGGCGTATTCGTTGCTGTGGGAGTCGAAGCGCTCGACCTCGCGGCGCTCGCTGGCGAAGGCCTTGACGACCTTCACGCCCGGCACGACGTCCGCCACGACGGCCGTGAGCCGCGACCAGTACGTCCACAGCCGGCCCCACAGCTTCTGCATCCGCACCCCCCGCCGATAACTGAGCACCGCCACCGCCGGCAGCGGCAGCAGCGCCACCAGCGCCAGCCGCCAGTTCAGCGCGGCCATTGCGATAATAGTTAATCCAATCATCACCGCGTTGCGGAACAGGTCCACCGAGCCGAAGACGATGAAATCCCACAGGCGGTCGGTGTCGGTGGTGACGCGGGTGATAAGCGAGCCGGTGCGTCGGCGGGCGAAGTAGCCGAGGCTCAGTTCATGCAGGTGCGAGTAGATCCGGTGGCGCAGGTCGCGGGTGATCTGCGAGCCGATGGCCGACAGCACGCGCAGGCGGCCGGCGCTGAAAAGCTCATTGACGACGATCGCGACGATCAGCCACAGGGCCCAAAACCCGAGCCCGGCGTAGCTGAACTTGCGGACGGCGTCGTCGATGAGGCGGCCGGTGAAGATCGGCGGCAGCACGGTCATGGCCGCGGTGGCGAAAGTCAGCCCGACCGCCAGCCACACTTTCTTGCGGTAGGGTTTTGCGACGTCGAGCAATCGCCAGAGAATGCGGCGCTTTTGCAGGCAGTGCGGGCAGACGCCCTCGGCGTAGGCGGGGATGATTTTTCCGCACGCGGGGCACAGGTCGTCGGGCGGGGCCTGCCGCCCGATATCGGGCCGCTCGGGAACTTCGTCGTGCGGGCGGCCCGAGAGGCGGCGCTGAAGTTTGCGGTGCAGCCGGGTCATCTCCCGGCGATGGCGGTTGGTATAGCGGAGGTCGGCAACCACCTTCCCCCCCGCCACCACGCGCAAACGGTGTACGCCTAATCCTTCGATCAGCTTCGCCTCATGGATTGGGTGGATGGGCACCTGGATCGGGGGCATTTTTTCTTCGAGGACCAGCAGCGCGTCGTGGGTGAGGACGACGAATTGCCGGGCGAAGCGGTTGTGGGCGTCGAGGTCGAACGCGGACCACGCGAGCACGGTCCGGTTCTCCAGTTGCCCGTTGCAGCGTTCGCGCAGCTCGGCGGGCAGCGGCGGGCCGCCCGCCGCGGGATGATTTGGGGACTGCGGGCACTCGTGTGCGCCAGTCTCCCGGGCATCGGCGGTGGGATTGAGGATGCGTGCGATCGCGCCGCGATGGCGTGGCATTTTGTCGACTCCAGTGACTGGGGCGTCCCCCTTCCGGGCGTTCGGCTCGGGCTCGCATATCCCGGACCGCGGGAAATTACTACTCTTCGCGCGGACAAGTCCCACGCGGGCTGGGCAATTATTTGCCGCGTTTCGCGCGTCCAAAGCCCGTGCGGGCTGAGCATTTGTTTAGCCGCCCCGCTTGCGGGGCGTTTGTCTTTCGCTGTCGCAAAACGCGCCCCGCAAACGGGGCGGCTAAACGGTTAAGGCCGCCCGGCCTTTGGTTCCCGTGCGTTCGTTCCCCGTATGAGACACGGGACGCCGCCCCGAGTTGCGGGAAGAATGGAAAGAATTCCTCCCGCCCCGCAGAGTCCGAATGCCGAAGAAATGCAGCACATTTTGGTAGTGGGTCAGTTTGGTACGACGGGTGTCACAGCTCTGTGAGTACGCCGACCTGTGATACCCGGCGGACTTTTTAAACTGACCCACCACCCGCATTTTTGCCTCATTCCACGGCGGTCCTGTTTCCCTTGCCGAAATTTTTCACGACCTGCGGCCACGTGCTTTCCACCTGCCCGACGAGCTTTTCAAAGGCCTTGCTTTCGGTCCGCCGACGTGCGGCGTCCACCGCCGCCTCGGTCGTCCATCCGCTGGCGAGCTGTACGCCTTTCTCCGTCGCCTCGGCATAGCCGTAGAGGTAGCCGTTGCGCGTGTCCATGAGGACGGCGGAGGCGGTGGTCACCACCTGCGCGGTCTGGTTGGGGGAGAGGCCCAGGGTGATGACTGTGAGCGGGAGCAGGTGGTCTCTTACCTGGAAGCTGGTGTCGATGGTGTAGATGAGGACCACGTCCGCGTGCAGCGACGCCGCGGCCTGCCGCAGCTCGAGGTCGGTGTTGAGCCGCTCGGGGAGCAACAATCGGTTGATGGGCGCGACGCCCGTGACCATGGGCATTTTGGAAAGGCGATCCCAGTCCGCATCGGTCTCGACGTCGCGCGTGGTGATGACGCAGTAGCTGCCGGTGCCGAAGCCCTTGGCGGTCTCGGACTGGTAGCCCGGCGCCTGGATGCGCACCGCCGCGATGCCGGTGGGAAAGGTCGCGAGCGGCTGGCGGGCGAGCGTGGAGTTGATCGACGAATCGGTGAGCGATTCCCGGCTGACGCCCAGCGCCTTGAAGTCGGCGGGCTTGCCGGGCGTGGCGTAGCTGGCCGCGCAGCCGGCGAGGAGGGAGCAAAAAACGATCCCGGCGAGCGCGCGGAATCCCCGGCGCGCGCGGGGCGCGGATGAAGCGGACATGGAGTTCTCCTTCGTTCGTGTGTCGTGCCGCGCGCCACCGTGGCGGGCGGACAAGCGATGGAGTGCGCCGGGCCGGCGGAAGGTTCAAAAGAAAAAAAGAAGCCGGAAGGAAAAAGGGGTCGAGGAAAAAAGGGTCGGGAGTCTTAAAGTCACATTTAAGACTCCCGACCCCTTTTCCCGGGCGACCCCTTTTCCCGGGGGCTTAGATGCGCGTTTAAGACTCCCGACCCCTTTATCGGGGTCCCGACCCCTTTGTTCGGGTCCCGACCCCTTTGTTCGGGTCGATCCCTTTGTTCGGGTACCGGAGGAGGAAATCGAAGAGAGGCCATCGGAACTGTGATGCGCCCACAAGCTCCCCGCCGACGCGCATAAGAAAACCCCGGCTCAGCGAGCCGGGGTCTTTTGTTCTGTACGATCGATTGGGAATCTGCTCAAGCCAGCCGGCGACGCCGGGCCAGAAGACCAATGGCGCCCAGGCCCATGAGGCCCAGTGATGCGGGCTCGGGGAGCGACTCGACGCCACTGAGGGCGAAGACGGCGGTGTTGCCTGAGGCGCCGGCGTCGCGGATCACGTCGACGCTGGTGATGGGGTCGGTGAAGTCGGTAAGGGCGAAGTCCGCCGAGTAGAGGCGGGGGTTGCCGCTGCCGACGTTGTCGAAGCCATTGCTGCTGGGATCGACGCGTCCGTTGGCGACGACGACGGTCGGGTCGTTGCCGAACCAGTCGGGGGAGGCGGCGGACGCGGTGGTTTCGGTGGAGCCGTCGGCGTGATGGACGACCAGGTGAAGCGTCCCGTTGCCGCCGCCGGTGCTCGTCAGGATGGACAGCGTGTGGTAGGCCTCGGTGCCGTCGAGCGTCAGCGTCTGGCTGGTGTTGCCGTCATTGAGCAGGATGGCGTTGGAGCCGGTGAACGGGGCGAACTTGTAGAGGTGGCTGGGGTCACTCACGCTGACGACCTGCCCGCCGGCCAGGCCGGTATCCGCAGCGCCCGTGTTGTAGCCACGTTCGTACCAGGTGAATCCGTTCGTGGCGCCGATGCCGTTGTCCATGGTGCCGGTGATCGCGGCAGTAGGAACGGTGGCGCCCTTCTCCACGACGAGGTCCTGATTGAGTCCGCCGATGGCGATGGGCTTGAAGTAGGCGGGCGTGGCGGTGGGCGCGGCAGCCTGGAAGTTGAAATTGGAGACGGTCTGGGTCGCGGTAAAGCCGCCGGTGCTGCCCGAGAACCCGATCAGCGCCTGGCCGCCACCGACGATGGCCGGCAGGCTGACGTTGGAGTAGCTCTTGGTGAACGTGTTGCTGGCGGAGTCGGTGAGGGAGACATTGACGGTGGAACCGTTGTAATTGAGATTGACGTTCACCGGTCCATTGGTCAGCGTGACGGGGAAGACGCTGTTATAGACGCCGGTGTCGCCGTTGGTGGCGAAATTGGCGCCCTGGCCGTTGAAGAGATTCAACTGGAGTGCGGCGCTGGGCGCGACGGCCGTGCCGCCGTTGGTGTACCCGTACCCGAGCGCCCCGCCAGGACCGCCCAATGCGCCGGTGCCGCGGGCGTCATTTTGAAGGATGAAGGCCAGGCCGTCGGCGGCGGCGCTGCCGCTGGCGGTGTAGGTGAAGCTTGCGTTGAAGGCGCCGATGTTTTGGGCGGCGAGATTAAATCCGCTGGAGGCCTCGCTTTGGTTGTTGTCGGTGAGCGTGAAGGTCGATCCGTCGGCGGCATACGAGCCGCCCGTTCCGTTGGCGGGGCCAAATCCGCCGAAATTAGTAACGTCCGCATGGGTAACCGCGGCCAAGGCAAGCGCCGCCGCCGATCCGATCAGAAACGATGCACTTTTACTACGGGGTCGCATTTGACTAACTCCAAGTTGGGGGCAGATGCGCGGTTACAAGCGTGCCCATCTGGAGCGGACTATAGCACGAAAATGGATCACCACACAATAAATTCATTCGCGGCCAAACGATTCTGAGCCGAAACACGCAATTCCCCAAAAAACCGCAAAAAATGCGGAGAAATTGGGTGGTTTGGGGCCTATGTAGCGGGGGAATCGGCGACGGGTTCGACATCTTTTTTGACAAACCACACGGATAAATGGATTGCCATGTGAGATGAATGGGGATGTTCCGCCGAATTGATCAATCTTGACGACTACCCTTTCGCGCGGAGTGGTGAACGCCTTCAAATTATTGCGGAATCGATTTAGTTTTTGGAGGTCGTGGTACACCAGCCCATGACACTTCCAGCGACCGTCTGCCTCAAAAGGGCCGTGGGGTTAGCGATGCGCCGAACACTGGTCGCATCTCGCTTTCGCGACACATTCGGGTATGCTCCGCGGCCACCTATGCGAAACCTAAAACTGCTTGCCGCGTTGATGCTCTGTGCGTCCGTCGCCCTGTTCGCCCGCGCCCAGGACGCGAAGAAAACCCCGCCGGCCAAGTCCGACAAGGAACTGCTGCAGGGGACGTGGAAGGTCGTCAAGAAAACCAAGGGCGGCGAGGCGGAAGACGTGAAGGACAACCCGATGACCATCAAGTTCGCCGGCGACGCCGCCAGCGCGACGATCGGCAGCGAGACCAAGGGCGAGGGCAGGTTCACGATCGATGAGGGCAAGAGCCCCAGGTGGATCACGCTGACGGGAACCAGCGGCCCAAACGCCGGCCGCGAGTTCGCGGCAATCTATGAACTGGACGGCGACACCCTCAAGCTCGCGTACGGCACGGGTGAGAACAATAAGACGCGGCCAAAGGATTTCAGCGGCAAGGAAGGCGAGGCGGCGGAAGTGCTGGAGCGGCAAAAGCCGTAGCAGAAGTCCGAAATCCGAATTCCCAAAAACCGAATCAAATCCGAAGTCCGAATGACGAAATCCGAATGCAGAAAGAATAGCTGAACCGCCAAGACGCCGAGACGCCAAGGAAAGAAGGAATATTGGACGACGGCATTCCTCCCCTTCCTTGGCGTCTTGGCGTCTTGGCGGTTCAAACTCTTTTCTTCGCACCAGAGACTTACGCAAGCAGTAGGGTGGGAGTACTCGCCCGCCGTTTTTTGAAGTTCACACCGATATGGCCGACGGTCGGAACTCACTTCATTATGCTGGGCCTCGCCCACGCCAGGCGAGCCGCTGGCGGCCGCCAATTCTGGTCGGGGCAATCATCGTTCATTCACTTAGCGCACTTGCCAGTATTCTCATCAGTGGTCTGCTGTTTTGGCGGAACGATCTTGCGATGGTGTTCTCATTCCCGGCACTCAGTTTCATGCTGACTTTGCAGATCCCCGTTGTTATTCTCGCGGCAGTCATGGCGCCAATCGTCTACACGAGCGCATGGACTCGGCGAGAGATGGCGGTGTGGGTACTCCTGTCCCTTGCGCCGGTTGCGATCACCCTGGCGGCCTTGTGGCTTTTCCTTCACGTGTTTCTTGGACGGTAACACGGCTCACCCTACCGGTCCATCTAGCCTGATTTATAGCGTAAACGTTCAGAGCCGGGGCGTGCCGCCCCGGTCGGGCCGGAGGCCCGCTCCGGTCCCCTCTCCCTCGTACTCGGGGGAGAGGGATAGGGTGAGGGGCGGAACGTGGAGTTGCGCTTTCATTGCAATCGACGCGACCTTGCCCTCGGCCCCTCACCCCTGCCCTCTCCCCCGAGTACGAGGGAGAGGGAGTATAGCCGGAGCTTCGCTCCGAACGGGCCGGCCCGGCCCGGCTCCGAAGCTACCCGACTAATCAGACCAGTCGGCCCACTGGCGGACGCCGGAGCAATACCTCCGAAAATCCAACCCCTCCCCGCCGCGGCGAAGCCGCTTCCGCTTTATCGGTCTTGTTCTCC
>JAQGHP010000594.1 GCA_028288775.1 Phycisphaerales bacterium
AGAGAAAATTGTCTCAGTGTGACATTGGCTTTTGTTGAACATAAAGGATTAAAGGGAAGAGACATAATGGCGCAATTTAGCATGGTTTTGATAAGAAAACGCGAAATGCGAGACAAAAGGTGACAAAACGAGACATCGAATGACAGGGAGAGGTTTTCCGTCCCTGATCTTACGGCCGCCTGACCGCACGCGGACCCCCGAAAAAATCGTTCACAATCATTCAAATCGTTCAAAACCGCTGTTATTTTGACGAAATTGAGGGTTCGGATTCTTGGATCGTTCACGGCGTAAGGCGTTTCCAATGAGGAGAGCCGGGGCCGCAATGGCTTGAGGGTTTGGGTTGTGTCGCGTCCGGAGGGCTTTGGAGGAGAGGCGAATTAAGGGTATGACTAGGAGAAGGATCTCCGCCCGCGGATTTCCCGGCGGGTTGGGAAGAAACACGGTTCGGGGGGGAACCAGATAGGTGGAAAGGGCGGCTCGACCAGCGTTCCCGTGGAGATGGCGATTGCAGCAATCCGACATCGAGCTCGCCAGACGCGCCGCCGGTGGCGACGGGGTGGCGTTTCATGCCATCGTGGATCGCCATGCGCAGGACCTCTTTCGCCTCGCCCGGTCGCTCTCGAAGACCACGCAGGACGCCGAGGATATCGTACAGGAAGTGTTCGTGGCGGCGTTTCGGGGCATCGGGAAATACAACGGCGACGCGTCCCTGCGGACGTGGCTCAGTGGGATCCTCGTGCGGCAGGCGGCGAAGTCGTGGCATAAGTCGCGGCATAGTCGCACGGCACTGGCGCTGGACACGTCGCTGGATGTGCCCCGCGACGATCGGCGGCTGTCCACCGCATCCGCGACGGCCGCGGTGGATCATCGGCTCGACCTGGCGGCGGCGCTGCCGAAGCTGGCGCCCGAGCACCGGGAAGTGCTGGTCCTACGCGAAATTCAGGGGCTATCGTACAACGAGATCGGCCAGGCCCTGAAGATCCCGCAGGGGACGGTCGAATCGAGAATACACCGGGCGCGCAAAGAGCTGCGCGGGCAGTTGAAGGAATACCGTGAGTAAGATCAAGACAGAATTTGAGGCAGCAGAACACAGCCGGGGGCGGCTGTGCCACATGGCCGGGAGTCGATCATGACCGACTGCACATACCACTCGCGCCTGAGCGCCTATTACGACGGCGAGCTGCCGTCGGAAGCGGCGCGCGAGGTGGAAAGTCATGTCCGCGCCTGCCCGGCGTGTGCCGCGGAATTGGCGGAGATTCGCGAGGTTTCCGAGCTGTTTACGGAGTTCGCGCCGCAGCGGATGTCGCGCGCCGCCCTGGCCCGAACCCACGATGCGGTGGAGGGCGATTCACAACCCCGCCTTCTCCGCATCGCGGGCCTGCTGGCGGGGCTGGCGGCGTCGGCGATGGTGATCGGCTCGGCGTGGCTGTGGGAAACGCCGACGCCGGTGCCCCCTTCAAATGCGTATGTACACAGCGGGACCAAGGGAACGGCCGTCGCGAAAGCGCCCGAATGGGAAATGGTGGCGATGACCCTCCGCGCCGATCCGTTACCCGTACACGTGGGGGGCGCGCAGCCGGAGATCGTAAGCGAGCCCGCCGTTGCGTTGCAGGATACAACGGATTGGATGCTTAAGAGTTTGGGGAGCGGCAAATGACCAAGCCGGCGCTGATTATCGTTTTGATGTTCGTCCTGGCGCTGGGTGCGGGCGTGGTGGCGGGCAAGCTATCGACGCGCGTTTTGCCATCGGTGGCCGTGCCGGTCGAGCGGCCGGTGGGGAGTTTGTCCGATCTGAACCTGACCGGCGACCAGCGCGCCCAAATGAAGCGGATCTGGGAGGACGTGCGTGACACCGCGCATGACTGCGAGCGGGAGAAGGAAAATATCCGCCGCACGCACGAGGCGAACGTGGTGGCCCTTCTGAGCGAAGCCCAACGGGAGAAGTATCAGAACATGACAAACGAGGCGAAAGCGGCAGGCAGGAAAATCGACGCCCGTCGCCAGACAGCCTTTGACGACGCGGTTGCCAAAACGATGGGCATTCTCAACGAACAGCAGCGCCTGGCGTACCGGCAAATCCTTCAGGAACGGGTCGGGGAAACCCCCACGCACGCGGAAAATGAGGCTTCGGCAGGGGGTTCGAAAGGAAACTCTGCCTCGCAGCCGGCCCCGTAATGTGGTAGACTACGCTTGGCTAATTGCAGGATTGGCCGGCCCGCCCGGCCGGTGTGGATGAAGGGAAGACCGCTGAATGCCTCGTGAATCCCGGCGTACCGCGGATCACAAAATGGCGCGCCTCCGGCGCGCCGGCGGGGCGGTCGTTGAATCGATGGAGCAGCGCTTCATGCTCTCTTCTGCCATCATCAACACCACCCTCGCCCAGCCCGCGACCATAGCCCCCATGGCGCAGGCGCAAACCTCCGATTCCGGGTACACGCCCGCCCAAATCCGCCAGGCGTACGGCTTCGACGCCATCAGCTTCACGTCGAGCACCACGAGCGCCACCACCTTGACGCCGAGCGCCACCGCCTCCATCGTCGGCACCGGCGCGGGGCAGACCATCGCAATCGTCGAGGCGTATCGCGACCCGACGATCGCCGCCGACCTTCGTCACTTCGACCGCCAATACCATCTCCCGGATACCTCGCTGGTGCAGGTAAACCAAAAGGGCGGCTCGAAGCTTCCCGCCGTGGACGCGGGATGGGCCCAGGAAACCGCCCTCGACGTCGAATGGGCGCACGCAGTTGCGCCTGGCGCGAAGATCGTGCTTGTCGAAGCGGCGTCCGACAACCTGAGCGATCTGCTGGCCGCGGTTGACACGGCACGGCACATTGCAAGCGTTTCGGTGGTTTCCATGAGCTGGGGCGTGGGCGAGTTTGCCGGCGAGACTACGCTCGATGCATTGTTCACCACGCCCAGTGGGCATCAGCCGATCACGTTCGTCGCCGCGGCGGGCGACCGCGCGACCGCGACCCGCACGCAGTGGCCCTCCAGTTCGCCCAACGTGCTATCCGTCGGTGGCAGTTCGCTGAGCCTGCAGCCCGCTTCGGGCGGCTTGGCCGCGGAACTCCCCTGGTCGGGAAGCATTGGCGGCACCAGTACGATCGAGCCCTCGCCCAGCTTCCAGTCGTCCACCAATGGCGACGCGACCGGCCGCACGACTCCCGACGTCACCTATAACGCCAATCCCGAGACGGGGTTTGCCGTCTACGATTCGACGCCGCTCAACGGCGTCTCCGGCTGGCGCACGCTGGGCGGCACCAGCGCCGGCGCGCCGCAGTGGGCCGCGCTCATCGCCATCGCCAACCAGGGCCGCGCGCTAACCGGCCAGGCCACGCTCGACGGCGCGACCGGGACGCTCCCCACGCTCGCCCGGTTTTACGCCGACAACCCCTCCGCGGCCCATGCGATGGCCGGCGGCAAAGACCTGACAGACGCCACGGGCATGCCGCAGGCCGGGAAAGTGATCGCCGCGTTGATGCAGGGCGCGTCTTCCGACGCGGTCATCAGCGGGCCGGTGGACCACGACGAGCCCGCGCGTCCGGTTCCGGCGGAAGACGCCAAGGTGAAGGTAAAATACTTCTACCTCGCGCCGCTCCTTAATCCGCCTCCCCGCCTGCCGATGAACAGCGCGCCGCTCGACGCCGCCCGCGCCGACCTGCACCACCTCGTCGCGGCCGCGGCGTCGTTCGCCCCCGCCGTGGATTCAACCTCCGTGGCCGCATCGCTTGCCGCGCCGGGTATTCACGCAGTTTCCGAATTCGCCCCGACGGTTGCGTCGCTCGGCGAATCGCCGGTGCAATACTCCCAGCAAGCGGCGTTGGGCCTGGCGGCGGTGCTGCGGGCGTTGTCCTCGCTGGTCGCGGCGGGGCCGTTCAGCGGATCGGGGCCGCACGTCGCACCGGCGCAGCCGGACGTTGAATCGATTCTCCCTCTCGCGGGCCATCCGTTTTTGCACATCCCGCGATTGAACCTCGCCGACTCGCTCGCGCAGAGCCTG
>JAQGHP010000644.1 GCA_028288775.1 Phycisphaerales bacterium
ATCTCCGGCGCGCCAGACGCGGCGACCGTTCGCCGCCTCAATTCGCTTGGCGGTCGGCGGTAGAGTTGCTGAAAGGTCTCGTTGAATCGCCGCACGCTGCCGAAGCCGCTGGCGAGCGCGACTTCGATCATCGACAAATCCGTCTGGTGGATCAGCTGCTTCGCCAGCAACACGCGGCGAGTCTGCGCGACGCTCACGGGCGTTGCCCCAACGTGCCGGCGAAAGAGCCGCCGAAGCTGGCGCTCGCCGATTTCCAGCCGATCGGCGAGCGACGCGACATCCCCATCATCAAGCGCCCCCGTCTCAATCATCTTCAATGCCCGCGACACGGTCGCCGAGGTGCCCCGCCACGCGTCGAGATCCGGCGAGCTTTCCGGCCGACACCGCAGACACGGCCGAAACCCCGCCGCCTGCGCCGCCGCGGCAGTGGGCAAAAACGTACAGTTTTCCAGCTTGGGCGGACGGGCCGGGCAAATGGGCCGGCAATAGATGCCGGTGGTCTTCACGCAAGTGAAAAACCGCCCGTCGTACCGGGCATCCCGAGCCAGCACCGCCCGGTGACAAACTGAAGGATCCAGATCCATGCGGGGAGTGTAGATCAGGGAAACGAAGATGTCTGGCGGTTTTCGGACCTCAATGAAAATATGTGATAGCCGGGGGATGCAAGAAAATTTTCCGTTCCGGCACACGAAGAAAGTGCCGCAATTTTTCGTGTAGTCTGCACTCTCACATCGTATCGTGTGCGAATGGCCGAAAACCGCAGTCATTCGAATCCGGTCGCCCTCTGTCCCGCGCAGCTGACGGCCGTGGACTCACTTCACGGGATGCTGGGCAAGGGGAATTGTTTCGTCCTCTGGAGCACCGACGGGCTGGGGCGCACTACCGTGCTGCGCGAAATCCATCGTCGGGTCGGCGGGGCGCTGCTGACGATGCGCGAGTTCATCGACAACGCCAGCATCCGCCATCCGCTCGCTCTGGAGGAGACGCTCTACCGCATCATCTGGGACGCGCTGACGGCTAACGACGTCGTCATCATCGATGACATGCACCTGCTTCAAGGCGTGTGGGCGGGTTGCCATGCGTACCCGCGCATGAATTATTTCGCCGTCGCATTGATGCCTCTGGTGAGTTTCGGGGCCGCGGCGGGGAAGAAGCTGATTTTCGGTGCGCAGTCCCACGCGCCCAGCCCGGTGGACGAGCGGGCGGTCTACATCCCGATCGAAGAGTACACCATCGCGGATTATGCGTTCCTGTGCGAGGCGTTTCTCGGGGCGCAGGCCACGGCATCGCTCGACTACAAGCTCATCTACCGCTTCGCGCCAAAGCTGACCGCCCACCAGATCGAAGCGACCTGCGCCTGGCTTCGCGACGGCACGGTCTCGACCGAGCGGTTCATCGAATACCTGCGCACCCGGCGGATGGCCAGCAACATCGACCTGGACGAAGTGCAGGCGGTCGATATCCGCGACCTCAAAGGCATCGACGACCTGATCGAAGCGCTGGAGGCGAACATCATCGTGCCTCTGGAAAACGAGCAGCTTTCGGAGGAACTAAACATCCGCCCCAAACGCGGCGTGCTGCTGGTCGGCCCGCCGGGCACCGGCAAGACGACCATCGGCCGGGCCCTGGCGCATCGCCTCAAGAGCAGGTTCTACCTGATCGACGGCACGTTCATCTCCGGCACGGCTTCCTTCTATCAGAAGATTCACCACGTCTTCGAGGCTGCCAAGCAAAACGCCCCGGCGGTTATCTTCATCGACGACAGCGACGTGATCTTCGAAAACGGCCAGGAGGCGGGGCTTTACCGATACTTGCTGACGATGCTCGACGGCCTGGAGAGTCGAAGCGCCGGCCGCATCTGTGTGATGATGACCGCGATGAACATCGGCGCCCTGCCGCCGGCCCTCGTGCGCTCCGGCCGCATTGAGTTATGGCTGGAGACCCGCCTGCCCGATGCGCTGGGCCGGCTTGAAATTCTCCGCGCGGGCAAGGCCACGCTGCCGCCGGCCCTGGGCGACGTCGACATCGAAACCCTGGTAACGGCAACGGAAGGAATGACCGGCGCAGACCTCAAGCGGCTACTGGAAGACGGCACGCTCCTCTTCGCCCACGACCGCGCCCGCAACCGGCCGACGCGCCGGCCCACCGAATACTTCATCACGGCCGCCCGCTCCGTCCGCGAAAACAAGGAACGCTACGCGGACGCGGACGCGCAAGCCCGCTCACAGCGCCCCCACCGCCCGCCGTGGTTCGACGTTTCGGGCTTTGCCGCGGCGATGATGCAATCGCCGGAGGGACCGGCGTGAAGGGTGGGAATTCAGACGGTTTCGCGTGGAGGGCGAGGCAGGTGAAGTCACAACTGCGTCAGACGCATGTCAGCCGTGGATTTGCGTCCGAGTCCGATTCGACGTACTCACGTGTTCCGGCGTCTTCGATCGTCACGGAATCGACCTCGATGCGGAGTTCCCCGCCCGCGACGTCCGTTCCGGCAGCGAACATCATGAAATATTTGGCGTCCGCCGGCTTGAAGAGATTTTCGGGATTGTTGTTGTCGATGCTGGCTTGCACTTGTAGCGAGACGGCGTCGACCATTCGGTCGAGCGCTTCCCGCCGCGTGAGACCGTCACCCATGAGGTCAAACTCAAGGCAATGGGCGATCCAATCGTGCCCATCCCTGTAAAATACAACCCGGAGTGGTACGCGCAAGTGCTTCATGAATGGTTAATTCTAAGCCGTGCCGTTGTTCGGTATGGCGGATGGGAAGATTCCTCTCGGGGGAAAGGCTCTCATACGATGTTTCTTCGGCGGGTGGACGGCGGAGTCTTTTCTTACCCCTTGCTCGCCGACATCACCATGTTCGTCATCAGCTGCGACGCCGTCTTCGGCTCGTAGCCGAGCACGCCGTCAACCGCCTGGCCCACCAAGCCGCCCGTGATGTCTTCGCGGCTGTAGTACACGCCCACGCGGCCGCCTACCGTGATAGCTCGAATGCGGGGGTCGTGCGTGCTGCCGGTGATGGTTTTGCGGGCGTAGGGGCGGTAGATGACCTTTTCGATCTTCGGCTCGGCGTACAGCGCGTCTTGCAGCGTCAGCGGCTTATCGAGGCCCGCGGCGTCGGCGCCGAAGATCGTCTTGAGCTCCTGCTCGATGCTGTCGGCGAACTCGCTCGCGCCGCCCGCCGCGTCGATGATCAGCGTGCCGCCCTTGGTGACGTAGTCCTTGATCTCCGTACGCTGGGCGGCGCTGAGGATCACCTTCGACGTGCCCGTGAGGTGGGCGACCTTGTACCCGGCGAGCTTGCCTTCGCCGAGCTTGACCATCGTCGGCACCACGTCGACGTGCTGCGTGTTGTGCATGACCGCGGCCTGGCGGACCCACGCGCCTGCCTCGGGGTCGGGGTTGTCGCCGACCTCCAGGCGCGCCAGCTTGATCTCGCGGCCCGCGGGGCCATCCGGGAAGACCAGGTGGGTGCGGCCCTTGGTATGAAGGTTTTCCTTGTCCACCGAGTAGAGGAAAATATTGCCGGCGAGCTGGAATAGTTCCTCGCGCGTCTTGGTCGATTCGGTCTGCCAGGCGCGGGAAGGGTCGGAATCGGGTACGAGCAGCATCAGCTCGCGCACGCCGTTGCTCAGGCCTTCCACCACCGGCTTGTGCGTCCACTTGCTGGCGTGATATTGCTCATTGACATAGATCGGGTGGTTGACGGGGAGCTTGCGGAATTCGTACTTGGGGAACAGGACGTGGCCCAGCTTCGCGAAGCTGGTGGAGAAGGCCTTGGAGCCGCAGTCGGCGTTGCCGAGGATAATGCCGCCCTGTTGCACGAACGTGCGGAGCTTGTCCATTTCCTGGTTGCTGAGGGTTAGCTCTTCGCTGCCGGTGATGTAGAGGATGGGCGCGTCGTGAAGTTCCTCGACGGGGACCTTCAGGTTGACGATCTGCCAGTTGAAAAAGCCTTCGACCGACCGATGCCCCATCCACTTGGCCAGGTTCGCGGCGTCGCGCGGCCGCTCGTTCCAGGGGTCGGCCTGTTTCTTGGTCGAGTTCTCATACATCAGTTTGTTGAGCATGACCGGGGCGCGCCCGCGGACGAGGAACAGCAGGCCGAAGCAGGTGTCGTGGACGGTGCCGTTCCATGAGCCGTCGCCGGCCTGCGTGCGAACGAGTGATTCGGCTCCGCGCTGGAACCAGTCAACCGTGCCGAAGTATTTGCGCCCGCTGGCCACGCCGATGCGCTCGATGCCGTAGAGGCCGTAGTCGAACCAGCCGCTCTTTCCGGGATTGAGCGCCTGGTCGATGTGCTTGTCCATATACGCCAGGCCGCGCTCGATATTGGGGTTGGAGACGCCGCCCTTGCAACTGTCCCACTGGTGGGAGTTGGCACGGAGCATGTAGTCTTGCGTGATGAAGAGCGTTGCGATGCCGGCGGCGGTCATCGTGTAGGTGGCCGAGGAGTTTTCGCCGTTGTTGTAGTTCCAGCCGCCATCCTGTCGCTGCGCTTTTTTCCACGCGGCGTCTTCCTCGTTCCAGTACGCGATGGGGATTTCACACCCCGCCTGCTCCAGCGCCCACGCGCCCAGCACGCCGTACTGGCTGTTGGAGCGGTCGAACCACGCGCCTTCGGCCGGGCCGTTGGGGTCTATGGGCACCATCGCCGCGCCCAGCGATCCGTCCGATGCGCCCCCGTAGGAATAGCCGTAGAAGCCCTGGTTACTCCCCTTATGTATGCGGCTGGCCAGCACGAAATCGCGATCGCGATCGCGCGAGTCGAGGACGACTTTGTCCTTCGACCGCGCGCCATCTGGAATCAGCAACCACACCTGCGACCGCAATCCAACGGCGTACGTGCCGTGGAGGTCGTTCGCCTCCAGCCACTTAATGGCCTTCTGCATTTGCGGTTCCTGGAAGTTCTGGCCGTTCGTGGCTGCAAGCAGCGCGTAGGTGGCGATGGCCGTTTCCCCGCCCCACTTGGCCGCTTCGCTGGGGCCGCCGTCCTTGGGCCATTTGGGCTTGGGCGTCGTTTCCCAGTTCCCATCCTTCTGCTGCGCCATGAGCGAATGCACGGCTTTCACGATGGCCGCATCCACCTCATCGGGCGTTGCCGCCCGTGCCGGTTGTGAGACGATCGGCACCCCCGCGGCCACTGCCGCCAGCATTCCAATCCCCGCCCGCGACCGCCACGCACGCAAAAGCTGATGGATCATAAGGTGTCTCTCCGCCGCTGGCCGACCCCGGTGTGACCCACCCGTTCGCTGCACGCCGGTACACCAACCCAGTTGTGAAGTATGAAACTGCCGGGCACGCTAACCCGCGCCCGACCGGACGAGGCTTCATTTAACCATACCGGAACGGAAAAGTCC
>JAQGHP010000656.1 GCA_028288775.1 Phycisphaerales bacterium
TCACGCCGGGTACGAGCTGAAAGCGAGGCCCCGGATTCTTGAGTTGAGCGACCCGCTCCCGAAGAATCCGGGGCCTCGCTGTCGCTCGTACCCGGCGTGAGTGGTAATCGAATCCATAATGCGATGGTCCGACATGCCGGGTGTGTCCGACAGCGCCCGGCATGTCGGACGCCACCTCAAATCAAGGAATTGGGGCTCAAATCCTGGGTCGGGCGGAGGGCGACCACATTTGGGCGGGTATTGTTCCACATTCGGGGCAGCGGTCGGGCGTGGCGCGAAGGTCGTACCCGCAGTTGGTGCAGCGACACCGATCAAGCGATCGCCGTTTGCGGCGTTGTCGGTACACGCGCTCAAAACGCCATGCGAGGGGAAGGACCAGCGACAGGGGGATGAGAACGCGGGGCGAGAGATCGTGGCGCTTCATCACGCCGACCAGCCACGGATTGACCAACTTGTATCCCGCGGCGTTGTCGCCCACCAGGTACGGCGTGTCCCAGGTATAGCACGCGACCAAGGCCGCCACGAACACCGCCAGCGAAAGGGCGCAAAACAATGTGAACATGCCGCGGAGCATCGTGCCCGGCATCATACCGCACAGTTACCCGAACCACGTCGCGGTTTCCATAACTTCGACACTCTTCGGGCGCGTTTCCGGAGCCGACTATTCGCCTAGGAATTACCCGACCGTTTCACCCAGCACGCTTCGATTCCCGGCTTGTCCGACATGCCCGACATGCCGGGCACGCCCGGCGGCAGGGGGCATCATGCTTTCAACGCATTAGACAAGCGACACCCCCGCCCCCAACACCATATACTAATGCCACCAATGGTCGAGTCGACTTCTGCAATCCCTCCGGTGGACATCGCCATCATCGGCGCAGGCCCGACGGGCCTCTTCGCGGCGTTCTACGCAGGGCTGCGGCAGATGTCGGTGACGCTCATCGACTCCCTCGACATGCCCGGGGGACAGCTCGCCACGCTCTATCCCGAAAAATACATCTACGACGCGCCGGGCTTCCCGCGCGTCCTGGCCAAAGATCTCGCGGGCAGCCTCATCGAGCAGGGCCTCCAATACAAGCCGACGGTTTGCCTGGGCGAGCAAGTCACCACCCTCGATTTTGACTCGGCCACACACGTGTTCAATCTCTCTACTTCCAAACAGTCCCACCGCACCCGTTCCATCCTCATTGCCGCGGGTGTCGGTGCGTTTAGCGCCAAAACTTTGCCGCTGACAAACGCCGGGCAGTATGTCGGGCACGGGCTGTATTATTTTGTCAGCCAAGTGGATACGTTCCGCGACAAGCGCGTTTTGATCGTCGGCGGGGGGGATAGTGCAGTCGACTGGGCGAACACCCTGTCGGGCGTTGCCGGGCAAGTGACGTTGATCCATCGCCGGGATCAATTTCGCGCTCACGAGCAGGCGGTTGCGCAAATGGGCCGCTCGGCCGTGGCGGTGAAGGTCTTCCATGAGCTCAAGGCGATCGGCGGGGAGGGGCGGATCGAGCACGCGACCATTTTCGACAACCGTACCAAAGCGGAGGAGGCGCTCGCAGTGGATGCGATCCTCGTGAACATCGGATTTTCCAATACGCTAGGTCCGATAAAGAATTGGGGTCTGGATCTCGAGGGTGCCGCCATCAAGGTGGATGGCATGATGCAGACCAGTCGCCCGGGCATCTTCGCGGCGGGAGACGTCGCCACCTACCCCGGGAAGCTCAAGCTCATCGCCACGGGGTTCGGCGAGGCCGCGATTGCAGTTAACTATGCCAAGCACTATCTTGACCCGGCGGCCAATATTTTTCCCGGCCACAGTACCAACCTGAAACCTCCGCAAGGTGGGGCGCACGGGCGATGAGTATTTCCACACCGGCACCGGTCCTCCTTGGCGCATCGCCCTCCTCGCCCGATCGGCCCGCCAGCGGCCGGGGGCCGGCGGTTGTGGCGGCGGTGCTGGCGCTGGTGGTGTACGCCATCACCCTCCGCGGGACCTACATTTACGACGACTGCGAAGTTGCGCGCGATGACCCGCGACTGGTATCCCCGGCCAAATGGTCCAGATACTGGACACAGCCTTATATGCCGGGTGGGCTGGACAAGACGTACCGCCCCTTAACTTCCATGACTTTTGCCGTCGAGCAGTGGTTGCACGGCCCGCGGCCATGGGCTTTTCATCTGGTGAATATTCTCCTGCACGCCGGTGCTAGTGCCGCGGTCGCGGTGCTGGCGGCCCGGCTCGCCGGTTCCGCAACCGCGTTCGTTGCCGGGGCGTTGTTTGCAATTCACCCCGTCCACACCGACGCCGTCGCCAGCTTGGTCGGCCGTGCCGAACCGATGTGTCTGCTTTCCATGTTCATCGGACTGTGTCTGTTCATTCGACCGCCTTTGACCATGAAAAAGTCGGCGGCGATCATGGCGTCGTTCCCTCTAGCGCTGCTGAGCAAAGAGCAGGGGATGCTGTTCCCCCTTTTCATCCTGGCACTGGTGCCCTTGCGCCGTCGCCGTGATGGGTTTCCGCGTGCGGAAGAGAAGCGCGCTGCGTTTTTTTTGGCCGGCGGGCTCCTTTGGATGCTGGCCGTCTACGGGATCCTTCGCGAACAGCTCATCGGGACGTGGTGGAATCGGGGATCGATGTACTGGATCTATAACCCGCTTATCCGCAGCGTGGGACTCGATCGCGTGCTGCTCCCTGTGGCGCTGCTGGGGCGATACCTCTCATTGCTCGTCGCGCCCGTGCGCCTCTCCCCGGACTACACCGCGTACGCCATCGGCTGGCAGACTGGTCTTCACGACCCTTATCTCTATGTAGGCGTCGCCGCCGTGGTTTCCTGGATCGCCGTGCTCGCGTATTCGCTCCGGCGTCGGAACATGGCATTGCTCTTCGGGGCCGGCGCGATGGCCGTTTCCTATCTGCTGATCAGCAACGGGCCGATGATTATCAGCACGATATTCGCCGAACGGCTGATCTATCTTCCGTCCGCGTTTTTCCTGATCGTGATCGGGTCCATGCTCGCCCGTGCCCGTCCCAGTGTCTGGGTGCCTTTGGTCGGGGTGCTGGTCATTCTGGGCGGCTGGCGCACGGTCCGCTACGCCCGGCAATGGAATGACCGGATGCGGTTCTACGATCAATCCCTGGACGCCCAGCCCGGATCGATCATGCTCTACTATCTCAGTTTCGACGAGCATGCGCATCGCGGGGAGTGGCGGGAGGCGCGAGCGGTCGCCGTCAGGGGAAGTGAAAACCTTCCTGACCTCATCGGAACTTGGGAAATGCTCATCGAATCCTCGCTGAAGCTGGGCGACGTATCCGGCGCCCGCCAGGCCCTTGCCCGCGCCCGAAAGGCGTACTCGGGCGATTCCAAATCATTCACATACTGGCAGCGGCAGATCGACGCCGCCGAGACGGGCAAGGCGCCCCCTGACGCCCAAGGCCCCCAAAGTCGATAACTCCACCCCGTGTTCCATTCAATAGAGATGTGAATTGCGCCCAGCGTGGCATACCTGATTTTAATGTAATTGACTTCTGCGCCGGGGGAAGCTTTGGTACAGTGGGGTGGTAGTGTCGCCGGGGCACGCTGGTGGCGCAGGGGCTCAGGCCACCGACTGTGAACCGGCCGCAGGCGGCTCGCCGGAATTTCCGCGAACACTCGTCTGCGCGGCACGTTTGTAATGGTATCCCTGCGCGACGGATGAACTGCCGGCCCCGCGCCCAAGGCCGTCGGACGAGAAGATTGCCCTTTCCAGGTCTTTCGATGGCTGTACGCACACCCTCGGCCCCCGTTTCCGCGTCGGCTACCCCCGCGCTGGTTCCCCATGGCCAGCACGGCGGCAAACCTTCGATGCCAATGGGCCGTCCCTTTACGCTGGTAGGGTCGCGCCAACGTGCCCACCTGCACTTGCTTAGCGCTTCCATCAGCAAGTGCCACGCCATCCTGATCAATGACCGCGGCACCCTTTACGTCCGCGACCTGGCCAGCCGCGATCACGTCTACGTCAACGGCAAGCAAATCCGCGAGACGGACCTGAAGAATGGCGATCTGGTAAAATTCGGGTCGTTCACATTCAAGTTCGTTGACGGCTCCGGTAAGGGCCGCAGCAAACCTACCAACCGCGCGCCGGAAGCCGAATTGGAAATCAGCGGCTCGAGCCTGCCGATGCCCTTCGACGGGCGCGTGATGGTGATCGGCCGCCGGCCCGGCTGCGACGTCGTCCTGGACGAACAATCCGTCAGCACGATTCACGCGGCAATCTTCGAGTTCGACGGCCGCCATTACATTCGCGACCTGGGCTCGCGCACGGGGACGCTGGTCAACGGCCAGCCCGTCCACCATCAGCCGCTGGAGCTGAACGACGCGATCCGCGTGGGCGACACGGAGATGCGCTACGTTCCCGCGAGCGTGATCGGGAACCTGGACGAGCTGGAACATTTGATCGGCACGGCGTCGTTGGGCACGGAGACCGCCGAACTCGCCCGTCACGACGCCGCCGCCGTCCGCCCCGTGGCCCGCGATACGGACCCGGATACGATCCCGCTCGCCGAGCCCGAGGCGGCGCAGGAACTGGCCGCGACTGAAGACGACGCCATCGCGTTTGCGGGCGAAGCGCCCGCGCAGGCCGCGCCCGTTGCGGCTGTCGCACCGGACCTGACGGAGATCGATCTCGCCTCCGACCCGGATGTCTCCGGCAGCGAAGACACCGCGGCCATGCCGCCGACGCTCTCGGACAAAGCGCAATTGACGCCCGTCTTGTCGTCGCGCGTCGTGGACTCGGGCGAAGTCCCGACCGTCGCATCCGCCGAGTCTGCGCCGTCGGCTGAGGCCGCGCAGCCCGAAGCCGATTTCGGCTTGGATTTCTCGACCGAAGATTTCGAGCATCCCGCCAACGCGTCCGATGAGACGATCCGCGAGACCATCGCGCCGCCCATGCTGGACGCCGAGGCGGAATTGCTTCCAATCGATTTTGAAGAGCTCACGCCGCACGATACCGTCGAGCCACCACACTTCGCGACGCACGAGACAACAACCGCCGAGCCCCAAGCGACAGAATTGCAGCCCGAGGCGACGGCCGCCGACTTGGAGGCGGTATCACTCGAACCGGAGGCGGCGGCTCTCGAGTCCGAAGCGCCGACCCACGAGTCCGAAGCGCCGACCCACGAGTCCGAAGCGCTCGCCCTCGAACCCGAGGCGATACCCCTCGAACTTGAACCACTCGCAAATGAAGACGCGCCCACGGCTCACGATCCCGTAACGACAACCCCCGAGCCCGCGGCGAGCGCCGTGTCCGCGGACCTGGCGGACTTTGAGGCATTCCTCCAAGACCAAGCACTACCAATCGACGGGGCTTCAAATGAACGCTCCGCGCCCGCACCCGTCGCCGAGGATATTCTGCCGGCTGCCAGCGCAACCGAGCCGCCCGCGGATCCTCTTGAATCGGCGACCGAAGAAGCGGCGGGTGCGGATACGCATTTCACGGCTCCGACGGACGTGCTGGAGACCGAGTCTCCCGGCACGACAACTTACGCCGACCCCGGGTTGTCAGCACCAACCACGCAGCCGGCATCCGCGGAAGCCGGCACGGAACTTCCCGACGATTTCGATTTCCTGACCGGCTTCGCCGAATCGCCCGCGGATGAGCCGGGCGCGCCCGTCGCCGAACTGCCCGCCCATTCAGAGCGGGAAGTGGAGGGCGCGTCGTTCGCGTCTCCAATCGCGGAGCAGCCGGGCACGGCGTTCGATGAAGACACAAGCGGCTTGGAGTTCGCGGACGAAGTGCCGCCCGGCGAAGCGCGGCTCGACGACGCGCCGACCGAGCTGGCACCGGTCGAAGGATCGCCGATCAGCGAACATGCACTCGAGGAAGCGCTGCTCGGGGAAGCCGGGCGTGATGAACTCCCGCTTGACGAGATCAATCTCGACGCGGCCCCGGTCGGTGAAATTCCGACCGGTGAAATGCTGGCGGAAGAATTCGCGCCACCGACCGCGGACGCGGCACCAGTCGCGCCGCCGACTTTGCCCGCGCCCGCGGTTGTAGCCGAGACGGCGGCCTTGCCTGGCAAGTCTCGCAAGGCGCGCGATACCGGCAAGAAAAACGAAAAGAAGAAGCGCGGGCTTTCCCGGTTGTTCGGGCGTCGCAAGCAGGAAGAGCCGGAAGTGGCTGCGGAGGCCGCGATCCCGGAACTCGAGCTGCAGCCGCTGGCCGCCGCGGAGCTCGATGGCCCGGAGCTCGAACCGATCGCTCCGCAGCCCACGGCAGAAACGCCCGATCTCCACACCGACTTCTCCGCACCTCCGGAGCACGCTCCGCAAACCGAAGCGGACATTCCGGAGCTCGAAGCCGCGCTTCTGGAGCAGGCGGAGGACACCGCGGAAGCGCCGGCGCAGCCGACCGACGAGCAGTCGCCACTCGCCCAAACATCAACGCCCGGTGAGGCCGAGATCGCCATCACCGCCGCCGACGGAACGTTCGAAGACTGGACCGAACTCGTCGCCCGCACTGATCCCACTCCCGAGTCGGCGCTCGGTTTCGACGCGCACATCGAACCACCTGCCGAGGCGCTGCTGGATGCGGCCCCCGCGGACGCGGGCCAATCCGCGGATGCGCTGAGCGACACATCCTTCGGCCTTGCGGTGTCAGACTTCAGCGGCTCCGCGCTGGGCGCTCTGGTGGAGCAGCAATCGGCCCCATCGCCCGCGGCGGATTTGCCCGCAACGCCGGAGCCCGTGGAGGACGAATCGCTCGTCAATGAAATCGCGCCCGCCGAGCCCATCGAATTGGATGCCGCCGACGGCGCAGAGATCGCGCCCGCGGCCGCGATTGAGGCGACACCCGCCGAAGGCGTTCTGGACGACGCGAGGTTTGGCGTCGGCAGCCAGTTGGACGGCCCGCCCGAGCCGACGGGCGATCCCATTGTGGACAGCGCCGCCGCGTTCCTCGCGCATGAAGAAGATTCCGCCGGACTCGCGCCCGAGGCGCAGGAATCTCCGCTGGCAGAAGAGACTCAATCCGCGAGCGCAGAAGAACCGGCAGCGCCGACCTTGCCGGCAGCGGAACTCCCGCCGGCGGAACTCTCACCCGCGCCCGAGCAGGAAGCGGCGATATCTTTCGAACAAGAATCTCCAGTTGCCGGCGCACCTGAGGCGGAATTTACCGCCGAGAGCGGCGGGGGGCTTGAGCCGCTCCTCGAACCTATCGACGACGCCGCACCGCAGTCCGACGCAAACTTCCAGTCCTTCGATGTGCTGCCACTTTCGTCTGACGAACCGGATGCGCTGTCTGATTTCGAGCTGACTCCCGAGACGCCGTTGTCGGCGGAAGTGCCCTCCACTTCCGAGCCGGCTCTCGTTGACGAGCATCCGACGACAACAGACTCCGTCTCCGAATTCGATCTAACCTTCACCGCCCCCGAAGAGCCGCTGCCAGAAATACCGTTGCAGGAGGCACTGCCCCAGGAGCCTCTGGGCGAAGAGACGCCGACCCATGAGGCGCTGTCGGATGAGATGACGCTCGCGGAGGCACTGCCCGCCGAGACACCGTCCGAGGAAGCGCTGTCCGCAGAGGCGCTGCCCGACGCGATCAAGTCAGAGGCCGCTGCGGTCGAGGCGCCAGTCGAGTCCGTCGTCAGTCCCGCAATCGCGCCGCCCGTAAAGATCGATCCGCTCTTCGGGATGACGCGTGATTTCGGAACCTTCCTCGGCGGGACTCCGCTGGCGCTTCCGCCGCTGCGCCCCAAGCCGCCAACCTTCGGCGACGTGCGGGTAACGCGTCCTGCCGCCTTCGCGCAGCCGCCCGCATCGTCGCCCGCCGTACCGGTCAACGATGCCCCGGCCGAGCGTCCGCAGGAAATCACCGCCGAACTTCCGTCCCCGGAAGAAGCGGCGTGGCAGCAGTCGCCCGCCGAAGCGCCCGAGGTTGACGACGCCGCGACGACGTCGTTCCGCGCGGACGAGCAGCAATCGGTAACCTACACCCCGCCTGCGGAAGTGCCGCCCGAATTGTCGGACGAAGCATCCGAATTGTCGGAAGCAACGCCGAATGAATCGGAGATGGCTCTAGAACAGTTCGAGGCCACTCCCGAACTCTTCGACGCGACTCCCGAGGCGCTCGATACGCTGCCCGACACGCTGGAAGAACTGTCGGACGTGACCGACGTGGTAGGGGAGGCGGCACCCGAAGCCCACACGTTCGAGACTCCTGCATTCGAGACTCCCGCGTCCGAGGCTGC
>JAQGHP010000657.1 GCA_028288775.1 Phycisphaerales bacterium
TAGCAGCCGCGGCGCTGGCGGCGGGTACGGCGGCGGGCCACCCCCGCCCGGTGGCT
The DNA here is from genome assembly GCA_028288775.1 of Phycisphaerales bacterium. GTDB lineage: Bacteria > Planctomycetota > Phycisphaerae > Tepidisphaerales > Tepidisphaeraceae > RYN-428. Next base: position 57 of record JAQGHP010000657.1, read on the forward strand.
ATCCGCCCGGAGGCGGATACCAGCAGGGTTACGGACCCGGCGGTGGATATGGCGGAGGAGGTGGCGGCGGATTCGGCCGCGGCATCCTCGGCGGACTCCTCGGGGGCGCGCTGGGCGCCTGGGGATATGACCGCCTGAGCGGCCGGAGTGGTGGCTCCGAATACCCCTCTTCCACGGGCGGGGCCGCATCCGGCGGTGACTTCGGCTCAAACCCCAATCAGCCCGATACCAACTTCTCGGGCTCCGGCGGAGACTTCGACTCCTCCTCCTCCAGCGGCGGCGATTTCGGCTCCTCCGGCGACTCAGGTGGAGGCGGCGCAGACTTCGGATCCAGCGGCGGAGACTTCGGCGGTGGAGGAGACTCCGGTGGCGGTGGCGGCGACTCGGGCGGAGGCGGCGGAGACTTCTAGCAAGCCGCCTTGCCGATCATCGAAAAGAAAAAGGGAGAACGCAGGGCGTGCCTCGTCGGCACGCCCTCTCCTTTTCTCACAGCGCCCGACACTTCCCCGCCTTTCTTCGCGTCTTGCTTCGCGCCCTTCGCGACTTCGCGGTTTTGCCTATCGGAGATATATTCGACGAACACGAACCGACAGAGAAAAGCGGCGGATTGCCGCCGCCACCGGCTCTCCCAACCGTGCCACAGTTCGGAGGTTCCGCACTTGTTTCCGATGCTCGCGACTACGCTCATGCTTTCGGCGGCGGCGACCATCGCGTTGCTCACGATGGCGGTCGCGCTTCTGGTCTGGGGGATCCGCGGGCGGCGGGTCGATGATCATCCCCTTTGCCGGCGGTGCGGGTTCGATCTATTTGGCAAGCCTGCGAGCTCGTCACTCTGCTCCGAATGCGGGGCGAACCTGCGCGACGCGGAGGCGGTCCGCCGGGGTAATCGTGTGCGGCGGCCCGTGGCGATATACGTTGCCCTGCCACTGCTACTGACGCTGGGCGCGCTGCTGGGCGGCTTCGGGTGGGTAAGTGTGCGCGGCGTCGATGCAAACCGCTACCTGCCGACCTGGTGGCTGATCAGCGAGCTGAGCTCCAAGCCCGGCCCCGTGCGTGACGGGGCGCTGGCGGAATTGGACGGGCGGCTGCTCGCGGGGAAATTATCCGCCGGGCAGGTCGGGCAGATCGCCGGGCGGGCGTTGGCGCTTCAGGCGGATGCCGACCGCCCGTGGTCCACCAACTGGGGTGATTTCGTCGAGCACGCTCATGACAAATCTGTTTTGCCCGACGAACTCTGGCAGCGATACGTGCGGCAGGTAGTGGCCGATGGGCTGACGGTTCAGACGCGCCCCGTGCTCCGCCGGGGCGACGATTTGCCGACCGCCTTTCAAATCGCGATTGGCCGCTGCGGAAAGACATACATGTTCAGCATCGGGGGCAAGCTCACCGTCGCCATTGGCGGCGCGAATTCCGCTTCGCAGAACCTGCAATGGGGCCCCAGCAGCACGTACCAGATACCGTTCGAGTCGGCGATGCTGAAAGGCGTGGCGGATGGATCGCAGCCGGTGCGGGTGACGGCGGCGCTGGCGGTCACGCCGACGCCACTCTCGGCGCTCGGGGTCACGGGGCAGGTGACCAGCGGGTTGCCCGCTACCAACCCCGCCGTCGTCCCGATCGACGTGTCACTCAGTGCGGACGCGCCGCCGATTACGCTGCTGGCGGCGGATCACTCGAGCGTGAACCTTGTGTCGGACGCGGCCCGACGGGCACAGGTCGCGGATGCCATACGGGCTGATATTTACCCCGGCGCGAATGGGATGGTCCTCGAAGTCCGCGCGCAGCAGGCACCGGTGATTCTGGAGATGGACGTGTTCCTCCGTGACGCGACGGCCGAGAAAATGGTCGGGCATCTTGTGTTCCAAGCCAACGGCGCCGAGGCGGAAAGTTTTTACATCGGCCACCCCGTCATGCCCTGCGAGGTCGTGTTGCGCCCCAAACTTCAGGTGGCGCAGACGACTCTGGACGCGACGGGAATTTATTGGGGCGATCAGATCGTCATGAAGGACGTGCCGCTAATCGCTGGGCCGGTCGATCCGAAATGATGACGCGGACAAAACAGAATCGCCCGAGCCTTCCGGCCCGGGCGTTCTGGCTGCGTCGAGTCTCCGACTCGACTCTGTATCGATAAGACCGTTCGCCGTGGGCGAAAGGCCTATTGGGGGATGACGAGGGTCTGGCCGACCTTCAGCGTGGCGGGAGAAAGCCCGGGGTTGGCCGAGGCGATTTTCGTCCACTGCTTGCCGTCGCCATACTTATCCTTGGCGATGTGGAAGAGAGTGTCGCCCTTCTTGACGGTGTAAGACGCGGTGGATGCGGCAGAGCCTGAAGGCGCGACGGCCGCGGCGGCAGTAGGCTCGGGCGGCAACGCAGCCGGGCCGGGGGCGGGCGCGTAGGTCGGGGTTGTCGTCACGGTGGGCGAAACGTCCAGCGCCCCCGAGTGAGCGGCGGCGGGTTTGGTGGTCGGTTGCTGGCATCCGGCCGCAACAAATAAGGCAGCCGCAAGGGCCAAAGCAAGGATCGTCCGCATAACGCGCTCCATCGAAGGAAGGTGTCGTATGGGGCCGTCCTTGGCCCGCATATCCATTTCCGTTATCGGACGCGCCGAGCAAAGTGCTTTAGGAAAATGTTATTTGTCTGTAGTCCATGGGCAGTGCTCAGTTGCAAAACGGGTTTGGTGCGTAGACGCTTCCAACTGACAACTGACAACTGACAACGATATGATCCCCTCATGCTCGGCAGTTTCGTCACATTGATCCTGGTGCTGTTCGCGCTGGGCCTTTTGTCCAGTTTGACCGCGGTGTTCGCGATGGCGATGTCGTTGCTGCGCCCGCCGCGGATGACGGACGGGAAGGCCACGTGGGTGCTCCAGCGGATTTCCCCCGGCGACCTGGGCCTTGGGTTCGAGGAGACGCACTTCATCGTCCGCGACGAGCGCGACGGCCGCCGCCTGCGTTTGGCGGGCTGGTGGATTCCCGCCGCCCGAAGAAGCGACCGTTGCGTGATTCTTCTTCATGGCTACGCGGATGCGAAGGTCGGTGCGATCGCCTGGGCGCCGGTGTGGCACGAGCTGGGGTTCAACGTGCTTGCGATCGACCTCCGTGCGCACGGGGAATCCGACGGGGCGTACTGCACCGCCGGGTTCTGGGAACGGCACGACGTGAGCCAGGTGATCGACGAACTGCGCGCCGTCCGCCCGCAGGAGTCGCGGCAACTGGTGCTATTCGGCGTGAGCATGGGGGCGGCAGTGGCCACCGCGACCGCGGCGATGCGGACCGACCTCTCAGCCGTCGTGTTGGAAAGCCCCTTCGCCGACTTCCGCCACGCCGCGACGGCGCAAATGGAGCGGCTGGGCGCGCCGGGGCGGCCGTTTCAGCAACTGGCTCTGAAGCTCGCGCAGCACATCGCCGGGTGTGATTTTGGCGCGGTCAGGCCGGTGGAAATGATCCGGGAGATCGCCTGCCCGCTGATGATCGTCGCGCCGGATGGAGACCCAATGATGACCGCCGAGGATCAGCGCGCAATCGAGCAAACCTTTCACTCGCGCGACCACTCGGAGGCCGACGTCCTCTGGCCCGTTCAAACCGGCCACCTGCTGGCCCTGCACGCCGAGCGCCAGGAATACGAGCGGCGGCTGTGCACGTTCCTCAACGCTGCAATTCCTTCAGCCAGTTTGACAATTTCGTAAATCGTGACACGGGCGTCCCGCCCGTGCGAGCGATGCGATGATTTGATGTAGCCTTGTTTTCCTGAGTTCTCGCCTCCGCACGCACAAGGCATGGGCGGGACGCCCATGTCACGAGGCCGCAAGACTACTTCTATCAGCCGGGCACTTTCGACTCGGCGTGCCCGAAGTATTCCTGAAGCGGCCGCACGCCCCAATCCTCTTTTTGCAGGGCGAGGATCGCCTTGGCCGCGGCGTTTGCGCCGGTGATGGTGGTGACGATGGGGATCTTATTCAGCACGGCCATCGCTCGGATCTTTCCCTCGTCGGTCTGCGGGCCCTTCTTGGTCGGCGTGTTGATGATGATTTGGATTTTGCCGTTCTTGATGAAGTCGCGGATGTTGGGGCGGCCTTCGGAAAGCTTGCTGACGCGCGTGGCGGGGATGTCGTTTTTCTTCAGCTCGTCGAAGGTGCCGCCGGTGGCGATGATCTGGAAGCCGGCGTCCGCGAGCATCTTTGCCGCGGGGACCACGCCCGGCTTGTCGGCGTCGCGGACGGAGATAAAGACCGTCCCCTTCGTCGGGAGCACCGTGCCCGCGGCGATCTGCGCCTTGGCGTAGGCCATCGGAAAATCGCTGTCGATGCCCATCACTTCACCCGTGCTGCGCATCTCGGGGCCGAGGATCACGTCCACGCCGGGGAACTTAGTGAACGGGAAGACGACTTCCTTCACCGACACATGCTCGGGATCGGGCTGCTCCTTCGCGTCCAGCTCGGCCAGCGATTTGCCCGCCATGACCTTGGCCGCGATCTTCGCCCAGGAGATTCCGGTCGCCTTGGAAACAAACGGCACCGTGCGGCTGGCGCGGGGGTTCACCTCGATGACGTAAATCTCGCCGTCCTTGATGGCGTATTGCACATTCATCAGGCCGCGAACGCGCAGGGCCGCGGCGAGGGCGCGGGTTTGCGTTTTGAGTCTTTCGACGATTTCCTTGGACAAGGAGTAAGGCGGAAGGGAGCAGGCACTATCGCCGCTGTGAATGCCGGCTTCTTCAATGTGCTCCATGACGCCGATGATAATCGCTTGGCCGCGGGAGGACTGAGGACTGAGGACTGAGGACTGAGTTTTGCCTTCTGGCTTCTGGCTTGCGGCTCCTGGCTCCTCCGCTTGATAGTCCGCAATACAATCCACGTCCACTTCAGTAGCCGCATCCAGGAATTTATCCACGAGGATTGGCGCGTCCACGATGGTGGAGGCCTCGACGGCATTGGCCATGTAGTAATTGAGCTGGCTTTCGTCGCTGACGATTTCCATGGCCCGCCCGCCGAGCACGAAGCTGGGGCGGACGAGGACGGGGTAGCCGATCTTGCGGGCGATCTCCCGCGCCTCGGCGACGCTGCGCGCGATGCCGTTCGCCGGTTGCTTGAGGCCAAGCTGTTGGAGCAACGTGCGGAACTGCTCGCGGTCGCCAGCGGCATCGAGCGAATCGACACTCGTCCCGATGATGGGCACGCCGGCTTCCTGGAGGCCACGAGCGAGGTTGAGGGGGGTTTGGCCGCCGAATTGGACGATGACGCCTTTGACCAAGTTGCTGGTTGCTGGTTGCTGGTTGCTGGTTGCGGACCCTGCGAACGGCCCGCCGTTTAGGCGTTCGCAGATGTTGAGGATGTCTTCGTGCGTCAGCGGCTCGAAGAAGAGCAGGTCGCTGGTGTCGTAGTCGGTGGAGACAGTTTCGGGGTTCGAGTTGATCATCACCGATTCGTAGCCGAGCTCTTTCATCGCGAACGCGGCCTGCACGCAGCAGTAGTCGAACTCGATGCCCTGGCCAATGCGGTTGGGGCCGCCGCCGATGATGAGGACTTTGGGGCGATCGGTGAGGCGGATTTCGTCTTCGACATGAATCAGCGCGCCATCGGGAAAACCCGCTAGCGGCTCGGTGTACTGCGCGGATCGGTCGGAGGTGAGCGAGACAAACGGCGTTTCGTAGGTTGAGTAGTAGTAAGGCGTGGAAGCTTCGAATTCCGCCGCGCAGGTATCCACCAACTTGTAAACTGGCTTGATGCCAAAAAGACGCCGCATCTCCCTCACTTCCAACACGCCACGTTGCCAAATTCCCGCGAGCTGTACATCGCTGTACCCCCACTCCTTCGCTCGACGGATACGATCAGCGAAGTACCTGGGCTTCATGTAGCTGAACGTCCATTGCAAATCCGCAGCAGCGAGTTCCGCTTCGAATTCCACCAACTGCTTCATCTGCGCCAAGAACCAGGGATCGATATTCGTCAGCTCATGAATCTGCTCAATCGTCCACCCCATCTTCAAGGCATAGCGGATGTAATAGAGCCTTCCCTGGCTCGGGACCGCGAGCTTTCGCCGGAGCTTGTCGGCGGGGATCGGCCATTCGTGGTCGAGTGATTCGCCTTGCGTGGTCTTGTCGCTGTTGTCGTTCGCCGTGGCACGGGTTTCCAACCCGTGCTGGGTGCTTGGAGATTGAGAAGATTGCGCTTCACCTACTCCGGACGCACCTTGCACGGGTTGGAAACCCGTGCCACCGGAGGCGGCCTTTTCATTGAGCTTCTGCGCGTTGAGCCACTTGTCGTACTTGTCCAGCCCGAAGCCAAAACGCTTGACCTCCATGCTGCGGATGCCTTTTTGCAAGGCTTCCTTGAAGGTGCGGCCGATGGCCATCGCTTCGCCGACGCTCTTCATCTGCGTGGTGAGCGTCTCATCCGCATCCGGGAATTTCTCGAACGTCCACCGTGGGATTTTGATGACGCAGTAGTCGATCGTCGGCTCGAAGCAGGCGGAGGTGTAGAGCTCCCAGTCAGGGGAGGCGAGGGCAGAGGACTGAGGACTGAGGACTGAGGACTGAGGGGCCGCCGCTGCGTGCTGAGTGCTGCCTGCCGTAACGCGCTTGCGGCTCGTGATGTAGTTGGGCAGTTCGTCGAGTGTGTAGCCGACGGCCAATTTTGCCGCCAGCTTGGCAATGGGATATCCCGTGGCCTTGGAAGCCAAAGCGGAGGAGCGCGAGACGCGGGGGTACATATCTACGACGATCATGTCGCCGGTGTCGGGGTCGATGGCGAACTGGATGTTGCTGCCGCCGGTCTCTACGCCTACTGCTCGGATGACGGCGATGCTCGCATCGCGCATCCGCTGGTATTCCTTGTCGGTGAGCGTCTGGATGGGGGCGACGGTGATGGAGTCGCCCGTGTGGACGCCCATGGCGTCGAGGTTTTCGATGGAGCAGATGATGACGACGTTGTCGTTCTTGTCGCGCATCACCTCCATCTCGAATTCCTTCCAACCGATCACCGACTGCTCGATGAGCACTTCAGTCACCGGCGAAGCGTCGAGGCCGCGCTGGACGGTGGCTTCGAATTCTTCGATGTTGTAGGCGATGCCGCCCCCGGTGCCGCCGAGGGTGAAGGCGGGGCGGATGATCAGCGGCAGGCCGATGTCCGTCAGCACCCGGCGGGCGTCTTCCATGTTATGGACGACGCCGCTACGGGGGACCTTCAGGCCGATCTTGATCATGAGGTCTTTGAAGACCTGGCGGTCTTCGCCGCGGAAAATGGCCTGGCGGTTGGCG
>JAQGHP010000666.1 GCA_028288775.1 Phycisphaerales bacterium
GCCTTCACCACGATGTGCGCCTCGCGCTCGTGCTGCTTGGCGTTGAGCACTTCGTGCTCGACCCCGTGCTTGCGGGTGAGCAGCCGCGAGACCATCTCGCTCTTCTCGACGCTGGTGGTGCCGACGAGCACGGGGCGTCCCGCGTCGCTGACCTCCTTGATCTCGTCGATGATGGCGGTCCACTTCTCCCCCTCCTTGCGGTAGACGCGGTCTTCGTTGTCGTCGCGGACCACCGGGCGGTTGGTCGGGATCGTGACGACCTCCAGCCGGTAGATCTTGCTGAACTCCTCGGCCTCGGTCTGGGCCGTGCCGGTCATGCCCGACAGCGCCTTGTAGAGCTTGAAGAAGTTCTGCAGTGTGATGGTGGCCAGCGTCTGCGTTTCGTTCTTGATCGTGACGCGTTCCTTGGCCTCGACCGCCTGGTGCAGGCCGTCGCTCCACTGCCGGCCGGTCATCTTGCGGCCGGTGTATTCGTCGACGATCACCACTTCCATGTCGTTGGTGCGCTCGCCGCGTTCGACGACGTAGTCCTTGTCGCGCTCGTAGACCACGTGGGCGCGCATCGACTGCTCCATCAGGTGCGGCCAGTCCATGTTCGCCCCGACGTAAAAGCTGCCGACGCCCGCGTACTCCTGCGCCTTGGCGATGCCTTCGTGCGTGAGGTGGACACTCTTGCGGTCCCACTCCACCTCGAAGTACTGAGTGAGCCCTTCCTTCTTCTTCTCCCCCTCTTCGAGCTGCTTCAGTGCGGCCTCGCCGCGCTTGCGGGCGGCTTCCTTCTCTTCCTTATTTTTGGCCTTCTCCATGTCCCCTTCGGACGCCTTCATCGCCCGCTTGGCCGCGTCAACGATCTTCTCCGCCTCGTCCCACGGCTTGTTGAGTGCGATCACCTTCCGCGCCACCTCGTCCGCCGCCTTGTACTTGGGCGCATCGTCCCGGGCGAAGCCGCTGATGATCAGCGGCGTACGCGCCTCGTCGATCAGGATCGAATCCACCTCGTCCACGATCGCGAAATCCAGCGGACCCTGCACCTGCAGGTCGGCCCGCTCCTTCATGTTGTCGCGCAGGTAGTCGAAGCCGAACTCGCTGTTGGTGCCGTAGGTAATATCGCACTGGTACTGGGCCCGGCGAGTATCCCCGCCCGGCTCCATGTCCTGCTGGATAAACCCGACCGACAACCCCAGTGCCTCGAAAGCCTGCCGCACCCACATCGCATCGCGGCGGACGAGGTAATCGTTCACCGTCACCACATGACAATGACTCCCCGACAGCACGCGCATGAAGCACGCGAGCGGCGCGACGAACGTCTTGCCTTCGCCCGTCGCCATCTCGGCAATGCGCCCGTCGTACAGCACCATCCCGCCGATAAGCTGCACGTCAAAGCAGCGCGCCCGGAAGGGAGGCCGCGATTCGGGGTAGATTTTCCGCACCTCGTTGTAAAGCTCAGTGGGAATGGGGACTTTGAGGTAATGCTCGCCCGTGGCGATCAGCTGCTGCTGCACGGCGTCGTACATCGCGCGGGCCTCGGCGGGGAGGGCGCTCGGGTCGAACTTCGCCTGAAACTCCCCCTGCTCGGTGTTGAAGATCTGGCGGATGCCGATGTTCCGGTCCATCGCCTCGCGGATGATGGCGAACGCTTCGGGCAATACCTCTTCCTGCGTGAGCTTCTTGTCGAGGAGCCCGTCATGCAATTCGAGTGTGCGGGCGCGGAGTTCATCGTCCGACATCGCCTGAATCTTGGGCTCGATGGCGTTGATCGCCTCCACCCGCCGCCAGTACTTCTTGAGCAGGCGCTCATTGCGGCTGCCGAACACCTTCGTCAAAATCTTGTTGAAACCCATATACGCCTCGCAGAGGAAATGCTGAACGATGAATGCTGAATGCTGAATGGAATACGAAGACGGAACCGCAAGCCGATCGGGCATTTGCGCCCGTAGCCGGCGATTCAAGCTGAGGCGTTAGAGAATGGGAGGAGGCAGGCGGAACTGGAAGGGAGAACTGAGGGCATGGCCGACGGACAGGGGCGTAGTCGCGGCAATCTGCCGAGCCGGCTTCGCCGCCGGCCGCTGCTGGCGGGCGGGCTGGGCAAGCACGCTGGGCATCCCTTGCCGCAGGCTCTGCGTCAACCGGCTGACCAGCCGCGACGCCATCTGCCCGATCTCCGTCCGCTGAGCCCGCGCCGGTGCCGCAACGGCGACCTGATCGGCGCAAAGCGCCGTAGTCACCGCCATCACCGCCAGAACGCGTCTTGTCTTGGTGTTCAGCGTCATCGGAAATCGTAAGTCATGCATTGTCGCCCGATGGCGGGCGTCTAGTCAAGCCGAATGAAATAGCCGGCGCGGACTGCGGTCAAGGCCTGGCCGTTCCACTCGATAGATTATACGCACGTCCAAACTGGGGGTTTGCATCATCTATAACTGGACCGGCGGGTTCGGTCGGGGTCCGATCGCCGACGAGTCTGAACAGAGCCTGTCAGGCCACTGATCGACGGTTCTCAGCCTGGCTCAGGGAAATCGCGTGTCCGTGGAAATGAGATTCAAGGCTTCGGCAGGACGCGCCGACCTGTCCCGCTCACGGGCGTAAGATCCGCAGAATGAAAGACGACCTGCGAGTTCTCCGAGCCGAGGCCGATCGCCGGTGTTTTCGTGGAAAATTCTCCCCATCGGTCGCGAATGCCTCCCACGTTGGAATAGTCCGTCTTGAATTTCGTGATGACCTTGCCGTCGAGGAAGGTTGTGATCGAGTCTTTTCGGATCTGCATGAGCGAGACATGCACCCGCCCGTTGGTCAGGACGGACTGGCGAACGTCATGGGTCGGGTTGAGGTCCCCGTCCGCACCCTGGCCGCCGATCATGTCCAGGCCGCAGACCGTGTTTCCCCGCCAACCCATGATCCACGCGCAGCCCCGCGATGATCGTGAAATCAACTGCGCGACGGCCCCATTCCCTTGAACCCGCGTGAAGGAGACTCGGAAGTCGTATTCGGTGGGCGGCTCGTACGGAATGCGGAGGGAACACCACTTGCCGCCGTCTGTAACGAGCTCGCGGTTGACAAACTTCCAGTCGCCGCCGATCGCGTCCCGCCTGGCGTCGATGAGGGGAAGTAGATTGACGACGCGCGTCGGATCCGCCGCTGAGAGCGCGACCTCTTCGACTCTTTTTTCCGCGACGGTTTTCTTTAGGCCCGTCAGCTCTGGAACAGCGTTCCCGTACCAATGAGCCGCACGAGATTGGGCTTCATTTTTGGTCACCCCCGAGCTCGCGGACAACGCCCACCACGCATCCGCGATCGCCTCCATCGCGGCGGCATCCGGCACGCTTCCCGTCGCCGCCAATTCCATTTTCGCGATGGACCGTATTGCCGAATCCTTTGATTTTGCGAGCAACGGAAGGGCGGCGCCCCAGTCATGCATTTTGAAGGCAGCCGCACGTCCGAGGAGGAGATTTGCCTCCGGGTCGCTGGGGTCGTTGCGGAGCTTTTGACGCGCGGTCTCAACGGCGCGCTGAAACTCCTGCGCCTCCTGCACCCGTTTGGCCTGGGCGGCCGCGTGCGCGATTGTGGCTGCGTCGCCCGATCGCCGGGCAAGCGATGTGGCGCTGGCAGCGCATTTCGCGGCCGCTACGACATCGTTCGACGACAGCGCGTTCTCACTGGTTTGCGTGTAAGCCTCGGCCAACTCCCCGGTCGACGCCGGCGATTGCGCCGCATTTCCGATCGACCCGAGCACGATTAGTCGCTGATCCAGCGATTTCACATCGTACGAGGCCGCGATTTCGTCCGCCGCATTCAGCGCATCGCCAAGGTCGCCCGCCGCCGCGGCCACGTCGCGGCTCTCGCGCAGCAGGACGTAGCGTCCTGCTGGATCTCCCGTCGACTTCGCCGCTTCATCAAAAAGCTTGCGGGCCAGCCCACGGCGCACGACTGGGTCACGGCTCGCGTACTCGCTCTTGAACAATTCGCGGACTAGCTTTGTCGGGCCTGCCTGCGCCGAGTCCGCGGGCGGCGCTTCACGTCCCACCTGCTGAACGGAATCGTCGGCGAGGCCCCGAAGCCCCAGTAATGCGACCAGAGCGTAACCGGCAATCCAAGTCCATCGTGAAGCAATCATGGAAGCCTCAGAGTACACGACTCGCGAACTCGTTTCCCTCAATTCGCCTCAAGGCTTGGATGGCAAAACCACAATGCCGACAGTCATCGGCCCGTCGTTATCGTACCGTACGCAGTCGGCCATTTCGAGCAGCAATTCGCTGTCATTCTCAACTGCAGACTCCGCCTGGCTGCCGATGCGGATGTGACTACTGGCCAAAGACGACCTTTAGCACCCGAAAGTCATCCTTCGCAACGGAAACACGGGCACCGCCACCGAGCGCATCGCCTTGGGGAATAAACTCGAACACCCACTGATCCCCCTGGAGGTCAACTGTCACCTCGTCATTGTTTCTGATCGCGTCCGCTGCGGCGCGGCGCGCGGCTTCGAGTGCTTCAAGAAGTGGATTCAATAACAGGACCATGGTGAAAGCACCCTGTCACGCTTCCCTGCTACCGGTCGCGCACGAACGCCGAACGTCGCAGAAGAATATGGCTCAACCCAGAACCTTCCGCATCAACTCCTCAGGGGATACGGGCCTGCTTTTGCCGCGGCGATGTTCCTGCCTCGCCGAGCGGACACTTGCGGCGATGCGCTTGCGCGCGTCTTCGCTATTGCGCCGGCGCATCACTTCGACGAGGCTTTCGCGCTGCTCGAGCGGCAGTCGGTCGATCATCTCAACCAGATCGGCAAAGCGAGGCGGTGGTGCGGCACAATGGATTCCTTCTCAACATGCTATATCGCCACATAGCGTCTACGTCTTTTCTGTAATCAGAACAGGGCCATCTGCCCATTCAATTCCGGCCGGCGGAAATGCGCCGTCGAGAGCGGGCGGATGTCGCGATTCAATCCGTACTTGCGGGTGAAGACGTCGAACGACTGGGCGATTTGATCCACCAGCGGCCCGCGACCGCGTCCGCGGCTTTCGTAGGAGGCTTCGTAGAGCTTCCCGCCGCGGGCCTGGCGGATGAGCGATTCGACTTTCCTCGCGCGGTCAGGATGCACCGATCGGGCCAGCCAGTCGAGGAACAGGTCTTTGAGCTGGTACGGCAGGCGGAGCAGCACCCACGCGGCCCGCAGCGCGCCGGCCTCGGCTACCGCCTGCAAAATCTGCGGCAGTTCCGTGTCGGTCAGCCCGGGGATGATCGGCGCGACGTTGACGGTCACCGGGATGCCCGCCGCGGTGAGTTCGCGGATCGTCCGCAACCGCCCCGCCGGGGAGGACGCCCGCGGCTCCAGCTTTTGGGCCAGCTCGGCGTCGAGGGTCACCAAGGTAATTGTCACGCGACCGGCGTTCATCTTCGCTAATCGCGACCAGAGATCGACATCCCGCAGCACCAGGGCGCTCTTGGTCATCGTCGTCACCGGCTGTCCGCAGTCGGCCATCACCTCCAGGCACGCGCGGGCGATGCGCATTTTGTGTTCGATGGGCTGGTAGATGTCGGTGATCGCCGACAACACGATCGGCTCGGGATTCCAACTCGGGGACGAGAGTTCCCGCTTCAGCAGCGCGGCCTCAACTGGCTTGGCCAACAGCTTCGTCTCGAAATCGAGCCCGCAGTTGAAGCCGAGGTATTCGTGGTACGGACGGGCGAAGCAGTAGATGCACCCGTGCTCGCAGCCGCGGTAGGGGTTGAGCGTCCAGTCGAACGGCACGTCCGCGGTTTTGGACACGCGGTTGATGATGGTCTGCGTGCGATCGAGAAACACCTGCCGCTCGACGCGGCCGGTGGGGCCGTCGCTGTTCTCGCGCTCGACCCATTGCCGGTCAAGCTCCTCCCCCAGGACGTGCAGGCGGACTGTTTCGAATCGGTTGCCCGGATTGATCCCCGCCGCCCGGCGATGGGCCGGGCCGTTGGGCAACGCGTCGCGGAATGAGAAGTCTCCTTCGTCCACACCGAACATATTGCTAACTATCGGCGGTGACGTCAACTTGCTGCTGGAGAAATTTGTTTGTTGGAAGACTTACAACCCCCCGGCGTTTCTCCCCCTCACTGCTTGACTGAAACCAGGTATGCCAATAGGTCGCGCAGTTCCGCCGGGGTTTGGATCAAGCCATCCGGCATGGGCGACCGGTCCTCGATGCGGCTGGCTGCGATGTCCGAGCGTTTGAGTGCCTTGTGGATGCCTGTCGGCAAAAGAAATTCCACGTCGGTGCCCGTCTCACTGGTTACCAGGCCGGTGATCACGTCGCCGTCTTTCAGCTTCGCCACGGTCCAGCGGAACTCAGGGGCGACGACCTTGTTGGGGAGCATGACCGACTCGACGAGATAAGGGATGTTAAATCGGCTGCCGACCCCGGCGAGGCTGG
>JAQGHP010000668.1 GCA_028288775.1 Phycisphaerales bacterium
TTGGAGAAGAAGACGGTTGTCACGCTCGCCGGGACGGGCGCGCAGTTCAAGGGGACGATGCCGCCGGATGGACCGGCGAAGGGGACGGCGCTCAGCTCGCCCTGGGATCTGGCGCTGGTCGGGAGCAATCTTTACATCGCGATGGCGGGGACGCACCAGATTTGGGTTTTGGATTTGGATGGCGGCAATCTCGCGGTGTTCGCGGGCACGCGGCGGGAAGCCGCGATCGACGCGCCCAACCGGGCGGCGAGCTTCGCGCAGCCCTCGGGGATCGATACCGATGGCAAGCTGCTGTTTATCGCCGACTCCGAGGCGTCGAGCATTCGCACCGTGGAGCTGGGCGAAGCGGGCGTGACGCAGACGCTCGCCGGCAGCGGCGACCTTTTCGGCTTCGGCACCAAGGACGGCGTCGGGCCCGCCGCCCAGTTCCAGCATCCGCTGGGCGTCGCGCTCGTCGGTGATACGCTGTACGTCGCGGACACCTTCAATAATCTCATTCGCACCATCGACCCCAAGACGGGGGCGACCAAGACGTGGCTGGGAACGGGAAAGAGCGACCCGGGCACCGGGCAGGCGATCGGACTTTATGAGCCCGGGGGCTTGTCCGCCGTGGGCGATACGCTCTATGTCGCCGACACCAATCATCACCGCATCCTCGCGGTCGATCTGAAGACGAAGAAGGCGGCGGTGCTGGTGGGCGGATAATTGGGGAAATATGCAACGGGAAATCTCGCGATAAAAGGGCATATTTCTGCCTTTTGCATTGATTTTGCGCCAAAGTTTATCTATTTTAACCTCTCCCCATTCGTGGACGGCTGGTCTATGCGGGTCGAATTGGTGGAGGTTGTATGCGGACTCCTTCTCGGGTGCCGGTGTGGGGCGCTCGTCGCAGCGGATTTACCCTCGTTGAACTTCTGGTTGTCATCGGGATTATTGCCCTGCTTATAAGCATCCTGCTTCCCGCGCTGCAGAAGGCGCGGGCCGCGGCCAACGCGGTCAAATGCGAATCGAACCTTCGTACGCTGATGCTGGCGTTCACGATGTGGTCGCAGGAACACCGCCAGCATCTCCCCGGCACAGTGTTCAGCAGCGACGGGATTCACCCCGATTACGATGACTGGCTCTACGGCCCCGGCGGATCTGCCGCCACCGCCCCGCAGAGCGGAACGCTCTACAATTACATCAACACGCCCGACGTCTACCTCTGCCCGCAGATGGAGGCCGGCGAGCGCGGGAGTTCGGGCGGCAGCAACGGCAAGTGTGATTACGCGTTTTTCGGCATGTTTGCGGGGGCGAAGGTCACGAGTATTCCAAACCAAAGCCTGCTGACCGACCTCTTGCTGAACGTCTCACCGGTGCCGACCCCGGTCCTCTGCCAGGAAGACGCGTATCAGTTCAACGGTTCGAGCGTAAGGGGCGACCATTTCGGCACGGACGAGATCACCCACATCCACAACAAGGGCGGCTACTACGCCTCGATCGACTGCTCCGTAAGCTTCATCGTCGAGCCGGACAAGCCCAACATGATGTCCAACGGCTGTTGGCAATGGACGGCGCGAACCGCGCACGGCAACATGCAAATTCTGGGAAACGCCGGCCAGTCGTGGGCCTGGTGGGACCAAAACTGATTCGTAGGAACCCGCCCACACGGGCGATACCCGTTGCCCGCCGCCGATCTCGTTTCATTTTTGAGATTTGGTATTGCCTTCGTCCTCACATTGCGATAAAGTTCGTGGATCACGTCTTTTGCAGATATGCGGGTCATCCGCGGAGGTATCATGCGAGAGTTTCGATTTCATTCTTTGCGTAAGAATCGGCCGGGTGGCTTTACGCTCGTGGAGCTGCTTGTCGTCATCGGGATCATTGCATTGCTGATCAGTATTTTGCTGCCGGCACTGCAGAAAGCGCGCGCCGCCGCCAACGCGGTGAAGTGTGAGTCCAATCTCCGCACGCTTATGTTGTCGTTCACCATGTGGGCGATGGACCACAAGCAGCACCTCCCGGGCACGCAATACAGCTTTGACAACAATAATCCCGATACTGCCGATTGGCTCTTTGGCCCGCCCCCGGGCAACTTCTCATCGTGCCCGCAGAGCGGCACGATCTACAACTATGTGAAGACCGCGAACGTTTACGTGTGCCCTTCCGTGCAGGTCAACGGGGCCGTCGGCGACGCCGGCGCCGGTTCAATTTCGTTCAGCGGCAACGGCAAGTTCGACTACACCTTCTTCGCCATGTTCGCCGGGGCGAAGTTGACTTCGATCCCCACTCTCAGCACGTTGACCGATCTGAGTGGCAAGAGCACGCAAATGCCGACGCCAGTCATTTGCCAGGAAGATGCCTACCAGTTCGACGGGTCGGGCAGCCACGCGAACATCGAGGGTGACCACGGCAACGTCGATCAGATCACGCATATTCACAACAAGGGCGGCTACTACGCGAGCATCGACTGTTCCGTGCAGTTCGTGATCGAGCCCGATATCATAGCCGCGTACTCAAACGGCTGCTGGCAGTGGACAAGCCGAACGGGCAAGGGGACCATGCAGGTGCTCGGCTCGGCCGGGAGCACGTGGGATTGGTGGGATAAGAATTAGGCTGAATCCGAATTCGAAAAAAAACTGGCGGGCGGAATTGATTCCGCCCGCCAGTTTTTCGTTGGAGGGATGTTGCGGCTCGGAGCTCAGCCGAACCGGCCGCCGCCGAAGGAGGCGAGGCCGAAGTCTACGGCCCCGAAATCGTGCCCACCGCCGGCAAAGCCGTCCTGCGAATCGCCGCCCCCTTCCCCGCCGCAGCCGTGCCCGCGCCCTCCGTTGGGCGGAACGGTGGCGTTGCCCGCCTGGTCGCTTGAGACGGTGATGTTCACCGTCTGGCTTGAGCCGTTCGTCGCGCTGAGGGTCACGCTATAGATCGTCGTGCCGTTGCCCTCGGCGTAGGCGGTTACAGCCTGGCTCGTACCGATGGTGCCGGAGAATCCGCCCGCGGTCGCGAGGGTTTGCAGCTCTGTCTGCGCCGCCGTGGGGATGGCGGAGAACGTCGTGTCCGTGCTCGCCGGGAGCGAGGTCAGAGCCCCGGCGGAGTTCACGGTCACGGTGGTCGTCGTGCCGCTGCTTGTGAAGGTGGTCGAGTAGAACGTGACGCCGTTGACGGTCAGCACGTCCACGTTCTGCGTGGAAGTGGCGGCCAGCGCGGTTGCGCCGGTGGGGAGATTGGCGTTGATCCCGGTCTGGATCGCGGCGGGCAGCACGCTGAAGGGAAGCCTTTGGTCGCCCACCGGATTGCCATTGGAATCGACGCTCACGTGCGCGCCTTCAGACTCCGTGCTGCTTGATGAGGCGGCGAGGTTCACGCTGTATGTCACGGTGCCATCGGACGCCGTGCTGACGTTTACGGTGTCGGTGGAGGCCGGGGCGGTGAGCCCGAGCGCCGTGACGATCGCGCTGATTTCCGCCGACGCCTTCGCGTTGCTGCCGGCGGCGGTGCCGCTGAGCGTGGCCCACGTGGTGGTGGTTTCCACGGGGGCGTTGACCGCCTTGCCGGTTTGGTCGACGGTGATGTGGGTCGTGGTTCCGCTGGACGTGTAATCGAGCGTGTAGGATTCGACGCCGTTGCTGTTGGCGAGATGGACGGTCTGCGTAGACGTGGGTGCGGCGAGGCTGTCGGTAGAGGCCAGCGTGGTGAGCCCGGCCTGGACGGCCGACGGCGCCTGGGTGAACGTGATGGTATTGACGACGCCGCCGTCCGAGGCGTTCGAGCCGGTGCTCGCGGTCGACGCGCTGGCCGTTTGGTGCTTGAGGGTCGCGTGCTTCGCCGTCGTGTTATGCACGGCGTGCGAGTGAACCGCGTGGTGCGTGACTGACGCCGAGAGGAGTTGTCGCCCTTCGAGGGATTCGATGAAACTGGGCGAACCGCTCTGCCGCCGGGCCGCGCGGGTGACTCTGGGATCGACTTGGACTTTACGACCGAACATCGTTTGCCTCCTGTGCTTCACAAGCACCTGGACGGGTCACCCCCGTTTTCCGACGCCCCCGCCCCACGCCGGGGCAAAGCACGTCCGGAACCTGACGATCCAACTACAGAACCGTGGCGCAGACCCGAATGGAATCGAGGCCGGTGCCGCAAGTGCGCCGCGTTTGAAGATGAACGGACGGAGCCGTGTTGGACTGTTCAGGCCCCCGTACGAATGGTGCGCGCCGGGGGGAATTCCTTCCATCGGAAATCGGGCGAATCGTTACCGCGGAAAAATCTCCGACGCGTACATTCGCGAAGAGGCAAAGAAGTGCGGAAGAGTGTCGCCACAGATGAACACAGATGAACACAGATGGGGAAAGGGTTTCCCGTGACATGGGCGTCGGGCCCATGCTTTGTGCGTGGAGATTTATCGGGGAATTCTGTTGCCAAGCGCTCGGGTAATCCGGACGCACCAGGCACGGGCGGGACGCCCGTGTCACGTTGGAGTTTTCCTCCCCGTGTCTTATCTGTGTTCATCTGTGTCCATCTGTGGCGTTCATCCCCGCACCTCTTCGCGGCCTCGCAATTTTCCGCACGGGGGTTGCGAGGTTCAACCGAGCGTTGCGGCGGGCGCAAAAAATACGGTGAGCGCCGCTCTCGGTAACGGCGCCCACCGCTGGGGAGGGAAGGGAGTTTGTGACGGCACGACCGGGCCTCGTGGGCCCGGGGTCGGCCTAATTTCGCCAGGTGTCCGTGGGGTCGATTTCGCCGTACATCCCGGCGACGGACGCCTTTGCTTTTGCCTTGCGCACCGCGGTACGGTCGGCGTACCACCGGGCGACCAGGATCGCGTCCACAGCCAACACCACGCCGGTGATCGTCCAAGCGCGGGTCGAATGCCCTTCGGCGTCCGCGGCCCCGAGCAGCGGGATCGACGCGGAGTCGTTCGCGAACGACTTGAGCGCGTCCGAGAACGTCGCGATCGGATCGAAGTTGGCAAAGTGATAGAGCACGCGCTCCGGTGCCGCGGCAATCACCGGGCTGGCGGCGTTGAGCACCGCCTTGGCAATGGCGGGAGCTGCTGCGCCGGCCGGCGCGGCGGAGGGCGACAGGGCCCGCGCCAGCGACTCGGCCACGGCCCCGGCGCCGTGGATCGCGCGGCCCGCGGCGGGGCCGCCGGAGTTGAACCACGAGGCCAGGCTGCCGTCGAGCGCGCCCGCGGTATTGATCGACGCCACGGA
>JAQGHP010000671.1 GCA_028288775.1 Phycisphaerales bacterium
TGCCTGCCCATCGCCGCGGCTGTCCTCGCCGCGATCTTTATGAACCGCCCGGAGATTGCCGTCGCCGTCATCTTCGGGACCAGCGTCGCCTGCCTCTCGCTCGTGCTCGGGTTAGCCACCTACGTCGCGCCTTTGGATAACCTGCCCGCCTCTCGGCGAATGTGGCCCTTCATCTTGCCCGCGGCGCTGCTCCCACTCATGGCCGGCTTCAGCGGGCACCTTTCCTGGTGGCATGCCCTGATGCTCCTGGGCCTCGGCGGGGCGGTACTGGGCGTCTGGCTCCAAACCCCCGATCCACCCTCCACGCCCGGGGAAGACCGGCCGCCGGCCCGCGTCGCGGGCCTCGTACTGCTCGGGGCGGCGGCGCTCGCGATACCCGGCGCGGTGCTCGCCGTGAACGGCGTCATCAGCAGCAGCCGGCAAACCCAAACGCTCTCCTCGGGCACACTCGCCGCGACGATCCTCAGCCCCTTGCTCGTGCTTCCCACT
This sequence comes from Phycisphaerales bacterium, assembly GCA_028288775.1. GTDB lineage: Bacteria > Planctomycetota > Phycisphaerae > Tepidisphaerales > Tepidisphaeraceae > RYN-428. The sequence goes on from JAQGHP010000671.1 coordinate 490, forward strand.
CTCGGAACCTCGTCCCTCGTCGCACAACGCGGCCGCGCGGGGGAGGCGCTCAGCGCACTGGTCGGCACGGTGCTGCTCAACCTTTGCGCCGTGCTGCCCCTGGCGGTCATCCTCTGGTACGCCGTGTCGATGCACGGCCTCGACCATTCGTCCACGGCCAGTGTCGGCGCAGGGGCATTCCACAATCCGTTCGCCGGCCTTGCCGGCCTTCCCTACGCCATGGCAACCTGGCGCATTGAGACGGTGATGCTCGTCGTATTGGGGTTCGCGCTCACGCCCGTGGCGATGGGACGATGGACGGTGGGGCGGCTGGAATCGGCGCTGCTGGTGCTGGGCTACGTCGTCTACCTGGGCGCTGCGGCCGTATTCGGCACACAACTCTTATAACTCCCCGCGCCGCGGGAAGGCGCATGACAAAACAGAAAAAGGCCGCCGGTTCATCAACCGGCGGCCTTGGAGTTCATTCACGCTTGCGGGTGCGGCTCACGGGTTCAGCGAGATGCGAACCAGCACGATCGCGACGATGCAGGCGAGGAAAATCACCGCGCTCTTGCGCGACTTGATCGCCGGCCAGTATTTCTGGGCAGTGGTGAGGGTGTCAGACATTGTAAATCCTTCTGTAGTCGGCACCCGCCCCAAAGGTGGGCCGCGGCGCCTGGGGTCGATTGAACTCGGCGCGCACGGCGAACGCCGCCGTGCGGAAGCAAAAGAGAAGGTCCGACGGTTTTGCCGGGCCTCCCCGATGGTCGCCCTTAAATCGCGTCGGCGGCCGGACCTTACATCGAGGCGTTGAGCGAGGTCCACCGGGCCAGGACCTTGGTCCCGACGCTGGTGATGGCCGCGATGGCGGCTACCACGATCAGACCCACGATCAGAGCGTATTCGAGCACTTCGCCACCCTGCTCGTCCTTCACCAGTCGGCCAAACAATGCAGTTACTGAACGCATGAACGTACTCCCAATGGAAATAAACGGGGTTCCCACAACCGACCGGGCTTCGACCCGGACTTTCACAAGAATCGGCCAACAGGATGGACGGGTTTAGATGCTTTAGGAGGGATTTGTCGTCCGGGCGTAAAGAAACACCCAGACAATAAAAAAGCCCCGCGCCGGCATGGCCGCGGGGCACTGGAGGGGGCAATGGAACAAGCTTAGCAATATAACGGAGCCGAAATCAACCCGACTCTAAAAAAATGGGTGATTTCCGCAACGTAATGCCAAGCGAGGGGCTCATTACCGTCAGAATAGAGAGCATAGGCGGAAAAATTGACGTCGCGTAGCAACGGCCGTCCCGCCCGGATGGGCAGATCAAGAAGGCGGTAAACAGCGCGTACTACGCGCTGCCGACCAAGCTCACACGCCTCGATCTCGCAGCCGCGGATTCCGCAATTAACGCGGCGAGGTCATGTGGGGTATTAGGAGGAGTATCGGGTCTGTGACGCGTCAGGCGCGGCATCGACAACCCGATCGCATGTGGATACCGTTCGCGACCGTTTCGTCGCGCTTGTGCGGCCGGCGAAGCGTACGGCTTGTCACCTCGTCAGGGAGACGTCAATGCGGGAATGGGTTGGGCCTGCGGGCCTTTGGCGCCGGGCGGTTGGGATGTCGATCGCGATGGCGTGTTGTTTCGGAGGAGCGGCCAGCGCAGCCCCGGCGGACGCGCCGGTGGTGCCGGGGTTCGAGCGGCTGAAAGAAGCCAAGGCCGATCCGGCCGCCCAGGGCGAACTGCTGCTGGGCGAGCTCAATTGCCTTCAGTGTCACGCCGCCCCGGGGCAGAAGCGCATTGACACGAAAGGCGCTCCCGATCTTTCCAGCGCCGGCGCTCGCCTCACGCCGCAATACCTTCGCGCATATCTGGCCGACCCGCACGGGGTGAAGCCCGGCGCGACGATGCCCGACATTTTCCACGCCTCCGACGCTGCGGCCAAACAGGGCGCGGTGGAATTCCTCACGCACTACCTCGTTTCCCTCGGCGGGCCGATGAAGCCGGCCGGCGAAGAGGGTAACGCAATGCTCGTCGAGATGGGCCGCAAGATGTACCACCAGGTCGGCTGCGTCGCGTGCCACGGGCCGGAGAAGAAGGGCGCTACCGCCGTGCCTTCCGTCCCGCTGCCAAACTTGGCGGAGAAGACCACCGCCGATCAGCTCGAGGCGTTCCTGCTCGTCCCGTCAAAAGTCCGGCCGGGCGGGCGGATGCCCAACCTTCACCTCACCCGAGAAGAGGCCCGCGCCATCGCGGTCTATCTGCTCCGCGACCAGCTCGAAAACCCGCAGAATTCCAGCGCCGGCCCCGCGCGGGTACAGGGCGCGAAATTTATCTATTACGAGCACGTCCCCGCGACGGCCGCGGTCGAGCGGATCGACCGGATGAAACCCAAGTCGCAGGGGCACATCGATCAGTTCACGCTGAACATCCCGGGTCATGCCGCGGATAATTTCGCGGTGAAGTTCTCCGCCGCCATTCATATTCCGAAGGATGGCAAGTACACGTTCCACACGACCTCCGACGACGGCTCCCGCCTGTACCTGGGCAAGACTCTTGTCGTCGACAACGACGGCGTACACCCGTCAAACGATAAAGCCGGCACGGTCGATCTCAAGGAAGGCGACCAGCCCATCACCGTCACTTATTTCCAGGGCGGCGGCGAGGCTGAGCTGAAAGTGGAATGGGAAGGCCCCGATCTCGCCCGCCAGGAGATCCCTGCGAGCGCGCTCTACACCATCGGCGGAAAGCCGATGGTGCCGCTGCATCAGGAACAGTTCGTCGTGGACCCGCAGAAGGCGCAGATGGGCGGCCAGATGTTCGCGGCCATGGGCTGCGTCTCCTGCCACGCCATCCCCGGTGCGGGCAAGGCCATGCGTCAGCACAAGGCGCTTGCCGAGCTGAATCTCGAATCGCCCGAAGGCTGTCTGGGAAATCAGATCGCCAAGGGCGTCCCGAATTATCGACTGAATGACGAACAGCGCGTGGCCCTGAAGGCCGCGCTGAAGAACGCGAAGGCACTTGAGCAGCCGCTCGATGCGAAGGACCAAGTCGCCCACCTGACGGCGACGTTCAACTGCCTTGCCTGCCACGTTCGCGGCAGCACGGGCGGCCCCGCCGCGGATCGGGCCGAGTTCTTCGTGATGAGCGCCCCGTTCGACATGGGCGACGAAGGCCGCCTTCCTCCGCGCCTGACAGGCGTCGGCGCGAAGCTCACGCCGAGCGCCCTGGAGCAGATCATCTTCGAGGGCAAGCTCCACATCCGCCCCGTGCTCGCGACGCGCATGCCGATCTTCAGCAAGGAGAAGGCCGGCGCGCTGGTTGATGCGATCGTGAAGGCCGACGCCGCAGCGCCCGATAAGGCCGTGGCGTTCAACGAGATCTACGTGAAAGACGGCCGCCAGCTCGTGGGCACCAAGGGCCTGGGCTGCGTCAACTGCCATGGCGTCAATGACGTCAAATCGCTGGGCATGCCCGCGCCCGACCTGGGGACGGCCAACGCCCGTCTGAAGCCGGCATGGTTCCACGAGCTCCTGGCCAACCCGGCCCATGTCAACCCGGGCACGCGCATGCCCGCCTTCTGGGCCGACGGCGCGGTCGCTTTCCCCAAGCTCGCCGGGGGAACAATGGACACGCAGATCGACGCGATCTGGTCGTACCTCTCGCTCGGCAAGTCGATGGCCCTGCCCTCGGGCCTTCTCCCCGCGGCGGGCGAGGAACTCATCCCCACCGACGCGCCCATCGTCCATCGTGACATGATGTCCGACGTCGGCAATCGCAGCGTGCTCGTCGGCTTCCCGGAAATGATCCACGTCGCGTTCGACGCCGACGTGGTTCGCCTGGCCAAAGCCTGGAAGGGCCGCTTCTTTGACGCCAAGGGAATGTGGGAAGGCCGCGGCGGCAATCACCTGGGGCCGCTGGGCACGGACGTGATCAACCTGCCTGCCGGGCCGTCGTTCGCAGTGCTGGAGAAGCCCGACGCCGCCTGGCCCGCGCCAAAATCCAAGGAGCGCAACCTCGGCGGGCGATTCAAAGGCTATGAGCTGGACAAGGAAGACCGCCCGATTTTCCACTACGTGCTCAATGACCTCGATGTGCGCGAGCAGCCAATACCCTTGCTCAAGGCGGGGGGCGCGGAGCTTCAGCGGAAGTTTATGTTGACCAGCAAACAGCCGGTCGCCGGCTTATATTTCCTTGCCGCCGAGGGAAGAACGCTCGAACCCAAGTCGCCGGGCGAATGGGTCGCAGACGGGAAGATCACCGTGCGCCTCGCGCCGAATGCTGCGGGCGTCGGCCAGCCGGTGATCCGCGAATCCAACGGCTCCAAGCAACTGCTCCTGCCCGTCACGTTCAACAACGGCACGGCCTCCTTCACTGTGGAGATGTCATGGTAAAAAAACTATTCACCGGCGCGATCGCGCTGGCAATGCTGTCTGCCGCTCCGCTTCCCGCCGCGCCCAAGCCCGATGCAAGAACGCAGGGCGGCAAGGCCATGCGCGCCGATCACGGCCCCGAATCCGAATATTACGACATCATCCAAATCCCCATCCCCGATGACGTCGTTCTCGAGTGCGGCGGTCTGGAAATCCTCCCCGACGGGCGCGTCGCAGTCGGCACCCGACGGGGCGACATCTATTTCGTCGAAGGAATGATGCAGGACCCGCCCACGAACGTGAAGTTCACGAAGTGGGCCACCGGCCTGCACGAAATCCTGGGGGTCTCCTATAACAAAAAGGACGGCTACCTCTACGCCGTGCAGCGCGGCGAAGTCACCCGCCTCAAGGACTCCGACAACCGCGGCCACGCCAACCTCTACGAAACCTTCTGCGACGACTGGGGCATCAGCGGCGACTACCACGAGTACGCCTTCATGTCGAAGTTCGACAAGGAAGGCAACCTCTGGGTCACCCTCACCCTCACCGGCTCCTTCACCAGCGACGCCGAGTTCCGCGGCTGGTGCCTGCGCATCACCCCCGAAGGCAAGGCCATCCCCACCTGCTCCGGCCTCCGCTCGCCCGGCGGCATCGGCTTCAATTACGACGGCGAAGTTTTCTACGCCGAGAATCAGGGCCCCTGGAACGGCGCGGATGCGCTACGCCATCTCGAGATCGGCAGCTTCCAAGGCCACCCCATAGGCAACAAATGGTATTCGATCGCGCCCAACATGGGCCCGCGCGTCCCCGAGCCCAAGAGCGGCAGCCGCATTTATGTCGAGGCCGAGAAGGACCCCAAGCTCGTTCCCCCCGCGATCATTCAGCCCTACGGCAAGCTGGGCCAATCCCAAAGCGGCATCGTCTGCGACATGAGTGACGGCAAATTCGGCCCTTTCAACCACCAGATCCTCTCGGGCGACCAGCACCACAGCAACATCGCCCGCTATTCCCTGCAAAAGGTCAACGGCCACGACCAGGGCGTCTGTATCCCGTTCCGCGAAGGCTTCGGCTCGGGGATCATCCCGATCATCCAGGCATCCGATGGCTCCCTGATTGTGGGCGGCACCAACCGCGGCTGGGGCTCCGCCGGCCCCAAGCCCTACGCCCTCGAACGCCTCGTCTGGAACGGCAAGGTGCCCTTCGAAATCTATGACATGAAGCTGACCCCCGACGGCTTCGATCTGACGTTTACCGAGCCCTTGGACACTGCCGCCGCGAGCAATCCGAAGAACTACGACCTCAAGACGTTCCGCTACATCTACCAGGAATCCTACGGCAGCCCCGAGGTGGACCAGACCACCTGCACCGTCAAATCCGCCCAGGTGAGCGAGGACCGCAAGAAGGTCCATATCGAGGTGGACGGCCTGCAAAAAGGCGCGATTCACGAACTGCACGTCCCCAACCTGCGCTCGGCCGACAACAAGGCCCCGCTGCATTCCGTGGCCTACTACTCGCTGTGGAACTTCGTGGAGCCGGAGAAGAAGTAACGGCAGTAAAACCTTCAGTGTAGGGCACGAGGCCGGGATGGGAATCCGTGTACGAAACCAGCCCCGGAGGGGCGAAAGACCTTAGCCCACGGCGTGAGCCGTGGGAATTGGCAGAACCAACAGATCAGCCCCGGAGGGGCGTAAGAAGCATGGGACTCGAGTACAACTCGGGAATCCCGCGCCTCATTCGCCCCTCGGGGGCTGGGCATCCGCTCATTTACGATTAGTATTAGCGAAGTCCTGCATGGGCAATCGCGCCGCCGCCAGCGCGTTCAGCAGGGGGGCGGGAAGGAAGCGATTCCCGTGTCTGGTCGCCATCTCCTGCATCCTGCCGACCATCACGTCCACCCCAACGCTGTCCACGAAATGAACCAACCCGCCGCGAAATGGCGCGAAGCCGGTGCCCAGCACCATGGCGAGATCCACGGCGTCCGCGTCGTCCACCACGCCCTCCTCCAGTAGTCGCGCCGCCTCGTTGACCATCGGCAGCACCAGCCGCCACGTGATTTCTTCCGGGCCTTGGTTTCCGCCTGACGAAGTCGATCGCGGCGCGATAATTGCCTGTTTCAGTTCCGCGTTGACCTGCGACCGCGTCCCTTTGCCGCCGTGGACATAGAACCCCCGGCCACTCTTTTTTCCCAGCCACCCGCGTTGCACGGCGGTATCGAGCGACGCCGCGGCGGGAATGTGATCTCCGAAGTGCCCAGCAAGCGTTTTTAGAATGTGCGATGACACGTCCAGCCCAATCTCATCGAGCAGCGCGAACGGCCCCATCGGCATGCCCCATCGCTTGAGCGCGTCGTCGACTGCAACCACGTCCGCGCCCTCCGTCGCCATCTCCAAGGCCTCGGCGAGGTAGGGCATTAAAATGCGATTGACGATGAATCCCGGCGCATCGTTTACCAGCACGGCGGTCTTCCCGACCTTCGCCGCCAATCCCGCGGCGGTGGCCAGCGCCTGCCCGTCGCTCTGGCGCGTTCGAACCACTTCCACCAGAGGCATTCGGGAAACGGGATTGAAAAAATGCAACCCGACCACGCGCGAAGGGTTGCGGGTCGCGGCGGCCATTTCGCTCACGCTGAGGGCGCTGGTATTGGTGGCGAGCACGCAGTCGGCATTGACGAGTTGATCGAGCCTCGCAAAGACGTCGCGCTTCACTTCCATTTTCTCGACGACCGCCTCGATTACACAGTCGGCCGTTTCCAGGCCGGTCCATTGCGAACCGCCATCGACCCGGCCGAGCGCCCGCGCCGCTTCCCCCGCGGTAGTGCGACCCGCCGCGGCGTCGTCCTCGAACATTTTACGGACGCGAGCCAGGGCGGACGACGCAGCCGCGTCATCGACTTCGATCAACCGAACGCCGATGCCCGACCGCGCGAGGGAATACGCGATCCCCGCGCCCATCACTCCGCCGCCAATGACGGCGGCCTGTTTCACCTCTCGCGGCGCCGCGTGGAGTTGATTCGCGATCGCGCGTTTAGCGCCCTGTCGAAGAAAGAAGATGCGGAGAAGCCCCTTTGCCGCGTCGGAGTTGATTAGTTCCACGAGCGCCGTGCGCCCCGCCGTGAAGCCCGCGGCCGGGCCGTGGGCCAATCCCTCTGTCACGACCTCAATCAGTTTGCTCTGCGCTGGATAATTCGGATCGGTTTCGGGTATCGATTCGGACCGGGCTCGCCCGAAAAACTGCTCGGGACTGACGGCACGCGGTGCGTTGGAAAGAACCCGCTCACGGGCGGCCGCGAGCAGTTCGTCGCCGGCAACTACCTCATCCACGATGCCCGCCTCGCGTGCGCGCGTCGGCGAAAGCGTCTTGCCGGCAAGAATCATCGGCAGTGCGTTCCCGAGCCCAATCAACCGCGTCAGCCGCACAGTGCCGCCCCAGCCCGGCACGAGGCCCAGCTTTACTTCGGGTAGCCCGATGGAAATGGAGGGATCGTCCGCCGCGATGCGCAATTTGCATACGAGCGCCAGCTCCAGCCCGCCCCCGAGACAATCGCCGTTGATCGCGGCGACCGTCGGCGCCGCCAACCCCTCGATCCGCGTGAACAGTTCCTGCCCGAACGCCAGATGCCGATCCAACTCCGCGGCCGACATCTTCGAAATCTCAAAAATATCCGCGCCCGCAACGAACGACCGCTTCTTGGCGGACGCGAAGA
>JAQGHP010000700.1 GCA_028288775.1 Phycisphaerales bacterium
CTCGGGCTGCGGCCGAACTCGCCCCACACCACCACCGACACGTCCTTCTCCATCCCCCGGTCACGCAAATCCTGGAGCAGTGCGGTGAGGCCCTGGTCGAGCAGGGGAAGATCTTCACGAAGCTGAGGGTAATTCCTTTGGTGATGGTCCCATCGGCTGAAGGCGAGGGTCACGACGCGCGCCCCCGCTTCGACGAGCCGGCGGGCGACGAGGAAGTTCGAAGTCAGGCGTGGGCCGCCATCATCGCGATTGGCCGGATCGCCCTTTCCGTAGCGCTCGACGGTCGCGGGGTCTTCCTTGGCGAGATCGAGCGCTTCGACGAGCCTGCTGGAGGTGAGCATGCCCATGGCCTGCTGGTTGAAGGTGTCGAGGCCTTCCATCATTCCGCTGGAATCGACTTCACGGCGCATGCGGTCGAGGCTGGTGAGCAGCGCCCTCCGGTCCGACAGGCGGTCGAGCGTCACGCCATTGAGGACCATGTCGGTCTTGCCTTCCCCTTCGGGGCGGAAGGGTGCGTGGGAAATTCCCAAAAAGCCCGGCTGGCCGTTGTCGGCCCATTCCGGATGGCCCATTTTTGGCGAGAGCCCGACGAACGGTGGAATGGCCTTATTGAGCGGCCCCTGAATTTTGGACACGCACGACCCAAGGCTCGGCCAACCGCCCGGCGGCATTTGCCGCTTCAAGCGTCCGGTGAGGCACTGGAATGCGTCGTGATCGGGCGTGCAGTTGACCATTGACCGAATGAGTGCGACGCGGTCGGCCATCTTCGCCAGACGGGGCATCATCTCGGTAATCTGAATGCCCGGCACGTTGGTGCCGATCGGCATGAATTCGCCGCGAATGTCCGAGGGGGCTTGGGGCTTGAGATCAAAAATATCCTGGTGTGCCGGGCCGCCCGGCAGATAGATCATGATGACGGCCTTGTGCGACTGACTTGTCCCCGCCTGCGCCTCCGCCCGCAAAAGCTGCGGCAGGCTCAGCCCGGCCAGCCCCAAGGCCCCTACCTTGAGGAAGCTTCGGCGTGAAACCCCGTCGCAAAATCGGGATCGACTCCCGTAGATGGTCAGCATTCGATTCTTTCCGCCCTTCCCTGGGCAAACGGCCACTAGCAAAACCGACGTGCGAGAGAACAAGCTCCCAATAAATGGTACTAATCGTCTGGAAAGCCGTTGTAAGAAGAATCGTCTGATCCGCCCCGCACGCGGGACGTTCGAATCGATGCCGATAATACGTGGACGCCCTGCTCGCAACTGCCGGGCGAGCCGGGGTTTCTGATGGGTGGGGTGCATTGCCTGTCTAAATTCCCTCCTCCGGTACTAGAAGGAACCCCGCCGAAACAGTCGCGCACGCGGGCGAATTCCTGATGCCGTCCCGGCGATTTCCCCCGCCGCTCGATCCGGGATACACTCACCCCCTTTCAACCCGAGGAGAAGTTTGTGGCGCAGGCGGTATTGGCGGTCGTGAGCGTGCTCGGCAAGGACCAGAAGGGCGTGGTCGCGCAGTTCGCCACGTACGTCGCCGAGCGCGGGGTCAACATCGAGGACATCGAGCAGCGCGTCGTCCGCGGGTTCTTCGTGATGGACATGCTTGTGGACCTCAAGGACCTGAGCTGCGCCCTGTCCGAGCTGATCACCGGCCTGCTGGAACTGGGCCGGCGGATCGACATGGAAGTCCGGGTGCATCTCCACAACGAACGAAAGAAGAAAAAAGTTGCGCTCCTCGTCAGCAAGGAGCCGCATTGCCTGCGCCGGCTTGTCGCCGACGTGCGCGAGGGCCGGTTGCAGTGCGAAATCGCCGGCGTGTTTTCCAATCATCCCGATCTTGAGCCGGTGGCGAAGGAAGCGGGCGTGCCGTTCGCGTGGAAGGGGCACGATGATTTGTCCGCCCATTTCGCATGGCTTTCGGGGCAGTTGCAACGCTGCGGAGCGGACCTCGTCGTGCTGGCCCGTTACATGCGCATTTTGCCCGCCGAGATGATTTCCGCGTTTCGCCACAAGATTATCAACATCCACCCGTCTTTGCTGCCATACTTCCCAGGGGCGGCCCCCTACCGTCAGGCGTACGAGAGCGGCGTGCGCGTTCACGGATGCACCGCCCACTTCGTCACCGAGCAACTCGACGAAGGGCCGGTTATTCTTCAGGACGTGTTTCACATCAACGTCGGCGCGGACACGCTGGACGACGTCAAGGAAAAGGGACTGGATTTGGAGGCGAGGGTCTTGAGCAAATCGGTACAGTTGTTTCTGGACGAGGAATTAGTGGTGGTGGAGGGGAAGGTGATCTTCAAGCCGGGGATCAGCCGATTCTTTCGCTCACCCGAGGGGAGAACCGCAGAGTGACAGGGACGAACCAACTACACGCCGCGGCAGCATATCAACCCATAATGCGGCAGATCGGCCTCAATGCCGAGGCAGTATTCACGCACCCGCAGATCGTCGCCTGGCGGCGACTGCCCGACCGGGAAAACTGCACGCTCGATACGAAGCTTGGCGATGGCCGGCCGATGCGCCTGCACGTCAAGCGCTACGCCCCCGCCCGCCGAGCGATGACGCCAGCGGATCACGAAATTGCGGGCCATGCATTACTGGTGGAGCACGACATCCCGACCGCGTTGCTCGCCGGTTGGGGCGTGCTGAACGACCGCCGCAGCTTCGTGATCTTCGACGACCTGGCCGGCTACAAGCCGGCGGATAAATTGATCGAATCCGGCTTTTCGTTCGATCGCCTCTCCCAGGCCATGGCGGATTTAGCCGCACGCCTTC